>NZ_JBFBAA010000015.1:0-43982 GCF_040682035.1 Actinoplanes sp. NPDC051470 | reverse complement strand
GGCGCGGCCTTCGCGACCGACGCCTTAGCAGGCGCAGCCTTTGCGGCCGTCGCCTTCGATGCGGTCGTGCCGCGCGTGCTCCGGGCCGTCTCGGAGGGCGCCGGCCGAGCCGACCCGGCCGAGGTCTTCCCGGTTGACCGGGAGGCAGCCCGGCTGGCGGTCGACTTGTTCGCAGCCGCGCGGGACGCTCCCGACTCGTTCCGCGAGGTGGTCCCGCCGGTCGACTTCGCTCGCGCGGTGGCCCGGCGCTGGCTGCTCCCCGACTCCGTGGAACTCCGCGCCGGGATACTCGCCGTAGTCGACCGCCGCGAGTTGGAGGCGGCAGCCGCCACCCTCGGCACCGGCTCGCTGTTGCCGTCCGGGTCTTCCGGCTCATCCACCCGAGCGGTGACCGCCTCGGGTTTGCCCCCAGGGATGGCGACCAGCCCCTCGCCCACTCCCCGCGCAGCGTCGTCACCCGACGCTGTCTCTGCGTGAGGGGCTGCGACCAGGCCCTGAACCGGCTCCCCCGCCTTCTCGGCCCGGGTCTTCTCCGTGCTCGCCTTCTCGCTACTCATCGCCTCGGGGCCCGGCTTCCCGTCGCTCGCGTCCGCGGGCTTGGGCGACGGCTTCGTGCTCGTGACCGGGTGGGCAGTTTGGGCAGCAAGTGTTAGGGCCGGCTTCGAGGCCGGCGCCGGGCGACCAGGAGCCTGGACGCCGCGAACTGCCTTGGCAGGCGGCGCCGAGCGGGCCTTCGTCTGTTTCCCGTCCGCCGTCACCGGCTTGGCCGACGACGCCGGGCGAGGCGCGGCCGGCTTCTTGGCCGGGGCCGAGCCGTTTGAGATCTTGACTCCGCCGGACGCCACCGGCTGGGCGGACGAGGCCGGGCGGGTGGCCGGCTGGCCTGGGCGGGCGGCGGCGGTCAGCTTCGCCGGCGAGGGGGGCGCGGTTGGTTGGAAGCGGCCGTCCGGGCCGCGCACCGGCTGAGGGCCGGAGGACGTGGCGGGAGGGCGGGCGGGGGTCACACCTGTGGTCGGGCGGGCAGCCGACCGTGAGGCGCGCCGGGGGATCGCCGTCGTGTGGTCCCGGATGGACAGATCCTCAGCGGCGGCCCGAGGGTCTGCGGAACCTTTTGTCGCCTTTGCCATAACATAAGCCAGAGTGCCACGACCTGGGGCTCGTCACAGGCGTTTCCCGACTCCCCGTGCGAACCGCCCCATTCGTTCGCCGAAGGACGGCCTACCGCCCGCCGAAGCGCCACCCGCCCAGCGGCCGGACAACCGGCTCGGTCAGCCGAATCGGCTGGCAGCGCCCGGCTCAGAGCAACGAGCGCCTCGTGACACCGGCTCCAAAGCGATGAGCGCCCTATGACACCAGCTCCAAAGCGACGAACGCCTCAGATGCCGCGGCCCGCGTAGGGCCGGTTGGCGCGCCGGGGCCACGCGTAGGGCACGCACCCGCGCAGGGACAGGGTCTGCTGGACCATCACGGGGGCCGCGGCTCCGCGCTGGGGGCAGTCCTGGTGGCCCTGGCCCAGTTCGTGGCCGACCTCGTGGTTGATCACGTACTGCCGGTAGGTGGTCAGGGGCACCTTGGCCGCCACGTAGGGGGCCGCGGACAACCGCCACCGGTCGAGGTTGATGATCACGCGGGCGGTGGTGCGGCAGGAGGTGTACGGCTGGCCGCGGTCGCGGATGTCGAGGCCGCCGGCGGCGCACATGGCGGCGGCGGTGTCCCGGGTCGTCAGGTAGATCACGAAGTCGGAGGGCTCGGCGCCGCCCACCCGCTGGAGTCGCAGCTCGCGGTTGCCGATCCAGCTGCGCGGGTCGCCCAGGGTCGACTCGACGGCGGCGGCGAAGGCGTTCGGGTCCTCGTCGCTGCCCCGCTCCACGGCCACCTTGAAGCGGCGGACCGGGCCGGCGTACCCGAGGACCTTGCCCCGGCCGGTCGCGTACCCGAACGTGCGTTGCCCGCGGGCCGGCACCGGGCCGACCAGACGGACCGGGTCGGTCTTGAGGAAGGTGCGCGGCGGCGTGGGCGTGGACGAGGCAGGCGACGGGGACGGAGCGGCGCCCAGCGGCGGGGCGGATGGTTGCGCCAGCCGCTGACGGACCAGGCCGGCGACGGCCACCAGGATCAAGATGATCAAGGGTACGGCGAGCACCCACCGGCGATCCGGTGCCTGGTGCCTGCGGACGATGGTCATCGCCTCCAGCGTCGCACAGAAGCTGATCACGCACCGGGCACTCAGGCCGCCGGCGAAGCCTCCCCCAGCGAGGCGGCCGAGGCAGCCGAGGCGGGTGGGCCGGGTGAGGCCGGTGAAGCGGCCGAGGCGGGCGAGGCGGCCGGGGCGGGTGAGGCAGGCGAGGCAGGCGACACGGAAGGGCCAGGAGGGGCGTCGAGCATGCCGACCACCGCCCGCGCGACCAGCCGGGGCACCTCCATCTGGGCCACGTGACCCACCCGCGGCAGGATCAGCAGCCGCCCGTCGGGCACCACCCGCGCCACCTGCGCCGGCACCCGCGGGTCGATCAGGCTGTCGGAGAGGCCGCCGATGACCAGGGTCGGCGCCGTGATCCGGGCGGCCAGCCGCCACTGCGAGCCGGCCCCGGGCAGGTAGGCGCGGACGAAGCTGGAGACCAGGCCGCGCAGCGTACCCAGATAGGCCTTGGGGTAATGGGCGACCGTGTGGCGGAGGCGGATCTCCTCGGTCGCCTCGGCCCGGCGCTGGGCGTGCACCAGGGTGACGTCGCCGAAGCAGGCCGCCAGCACGTCGTCGGTCATCTGCTCGACGGTCATCCGGGCCATGCCGTGGGCGAAGAGCCGGTCGGCGCGGGGCAGCGCGAGCAGCGGCAGGATCGGGCCGTGGGCGGTGCGGCGCGGGTCGAGGAACGGCATGGCGGGGGAGATCAGGGTGAGGGTGCGTACGAGATCAGGACGCAACGCCGCGACCCGGACCGAGATCGACCCGCCCAGCGAGTTGCCGACCAGATGGACGGGCCCGCGACCCTCGTGCTCGAGGTAGGCGATCAGCAGGTCGGCGAAGGCGGGGATCGAGTAGCGCTTGGTCGGGTCGCTGTAGCCGAAGCCGGGCAGGTCGACCGCCTGGCCGTCGAACCGGTCGGCGAGCAGCGCGGCCACGTCGGTGAAGTTCTGTGACGAGCCGCCCAGCCCGTGCACGTAGACGGCGGGCTCGGCCGACGGGCTGGTCGCGGCGGTGTCGCGGACGTGCATCATCGCGCCGTTGATCACGACCTGGCGCGGCGGCCACGGCGGTGGCGGGACCGCGCCGTCCGGCGGCAGCGCGCTGTCGGCGGCCAGCTGAGCACCCTTCATCGAGACAAGAGTGCCTCCAGCCGCCGGTTCGTGGCGGCCAATGTGGCGCGGACCATCGCGTGGCGTCCGTCGTTGCCGACCATGGCCGAACCGGCCAGCTGTTCCACCCAGCCACCGCAGGACATCAGCAGCACGACCACCGCGACCTGGTTGGAGCCGAACGGGACGGCCCCGGCGTGTTCGACGAAGCACCGGGCCGGACCCTCGGGCCGGCGGTCGGCGGCGACGAGCAGGTCGTTGATCGCCTCGGTGGTGGCGGTGGCGCAGAGCCGCAGCAGGTAGCCGTCCACGGCCGGGCCGGTGGCGATGCCCTTGGCCGCGCGGCCGCCCATGATCAGCCGCACCTCGACCGACGCCTCGGTGCCGAAGGTGGTCACCTGCACGTTGTCGATCATGACGCGCGGCACCGGCTCGTGCCCGATGTCGAGCGGTCCGGGCGGGCCGGGCTCGGTCTCGGCGCCGGGCTCGTCGAGGGTCGGCGGCTGCGGCATGGTCGGCATCCGGCGCAGGTCGCCGGCGGGCGCGGGGGCACTGCCGGCGATCGGGTCGGCCGGGCCGGGCTGGCTGGGCACGAACGCGGCGGGCATCGGGGTGGTCGGCACCGACGCCGAGGCGATCGGCGCGGGGTGGGGTGGCAGCGGCCCGGTCGGCTGGTCGCTGCCGCCCTGCGGCGCGGCGTCCAGGCCCATCCGGTCTTGCAACAGCCGGGCCACCAGACGGCTGACCTCGGCCGGGTCGGCGCCCTCGGCCAGGTCGAGGCGGAGGCTGTTGGCGCCGGCGGGCGTGGTTCGCACCATCGCGTCGCGGACGCCCGCGACCTCGCGGACGGCGGCCAGGATGTCCTGGACGTCGAAGCCTTCCTGCCGCTCGTCGGGGTCGAGCAGGTCGTCGCGGCGCAGGCGGTTGGCGATGCGGGCGAGCTCGGGCGTCTCGGCCGAGGGCTCGACCAGGGCCGGCTCGGGCACGGTGGGCACGTTGGGCACGTCCGGTTTGGCCGGGACCCGCTGGGGCAGGGCGTTGGCGGCGTCCTCCGCGGTCGTGGCGGCCTGACCGGGGTACGCCACCGGCGAGGCGTACCCACCGGCGGACGGCGCCACGGCCGGCCCGGGCGGCGCTTCGTACGGGAGCCGGCGCGGGAACGTCACCGGATCGTAGGGCTGGCGCACCCGAGGGGCATCCGGGCCCTGGCCGGAGTCGGACGACGGCGGCTGGATGTGTGGCAGGCCCGCGACGGGTGTGGGGTCGAGGGCGTGCCGGGCCGGCTCGTTGCGGCGGCCGGGCGGGGGCGCCGCGCGCACGGCCGGAAAGGTGGTCTGCTGGTTCGCGGCCTGGGGCCGGTAACCGTTGTCGTCGTCCAGGTCACCCTCATAGGGGTACGGCGGCGCGCTGCTCGGCGTGGGCGGGTCGAGCAGGGCCGGGGCGGGTGGGCGCTCGTCGTCACGTGGCCGGCCGGGCGCAGGGCGGCGGTCCTCGTCGTCCTGCAGGGTGTCGGGCCGGGACAGGTTGTTGAACCGGGCCGGCGCGAACGGCTCGTTGCCGCGGGTGCCGGAGAAGTGCTTGAGCAGGTCTTCGTATCGGCGGTTGCTGTCCGACCAGCGGGGCGCGCCCGGCTCGGACCCGGCGGACGGCGGCTCGGGCTGGGGCGGCGGCGCCTGGGACGAGTCGGCGGGCGGAGCACTGCGCTGCTGGGGCGCCTGCGCGCCCGGGAACGGATGAATCTCGGCACTCCCCGGAAATGGACGGACGTCACCGGACGGCCGCTCGCCCGGCGGCTGCCGGGTGAAGGGCCGGATCTCCTGCGCGGGCCGGCGCCAGGAGGGCACGTCATCGTCGGACTCATCGCCCTGATCCGCCGCGGACGACCACGGGCTGCGGGAACTCGCCCAGCCGTTCAGCAGGGTGCGGTCGCGCGCATCCGCGCCGCCGCCACCCGCTGCCCCGGTGTCACCGGAATGCCCTGTTTCGTCCACCGCGCGCTCCTTGCTCGCCCCCGCTGAGGCTACCGTGTGAGGGCAGTGGCGATAAGTTGCAGCGTCGCGACAATTGCCCGGCCGAGGGTTACGACCCGACCGGGCGGGCGATGAGCGGGGGACCCTGGCTTGAAGAGGTTGGAGAGATCATGACCACTGCGTCCGGCGGGGCTCAGACCGCGCGGCCCACGCGTCTTCCCCGGTCAGCCCGGCGCAAACAGCTGCTCGCGGCCGCGCAGCAGATCTTCGTGGCCCATGGCTACCACGCTGCGGCGATGGACGACATCGCGGAGCGGGCCGGCGTCTCCAAACCGGTTCTCTACCAGCACTTTCCCGGCAAGCTTGAGCTCTATCTGGCCCTGCTGGACACGCATTGCGACGCGATAATCGCCAAGGTGCAAGATGCGATGCACGCCACACCGGACAACAAGGAACGCGTCCGCGGGGCCGTCCGTGCCTATTTCGACTTCGTCGACCATGAGAGTGAAGCCTTCCGGCTCGTCTTCGAGTCCGACCTGCGCAACGACCCCCAGGTCCGCGAGCGGGTCGAGCGCGTGGAGCAGGGCTGCATCGCGGCGGTGACCGAGACCATCATCTCGGACACCGGCGTCAGCCGGCCGCATGCCGAGCTGCTCGCCTCCGGGCTCGTCGGCGCCTCCGGCCAGAGCGCGCAGTGGTGGCTGGCGCACGGCCGGCCGACCCCCAAGGGCGAGGCGGAGACCCTGGTCACGTCCCTGATCTGGCGGGGTATCGCGAGCTTCCCGCTGCAGGACGGGTCATCACCGGGAACGGCTGAGGAAATCGGCTAGCCTTCATGCGGAACACCACTTCGTCAAGGAGGACCCCGTGGAGGTCAAGATCGGCGTGCAGTATGCGTCGCGTGAGCTGACGCTCGAGAGCACACAGACCCCGGCGGAGGTCGAGCAGGCGGTGTCCGAGGCGATCGCCAAGGACGGCCTTCTTTCGCTCACCGACGAGAAGGGCCGCAAGGTCATCGTGCCGGTCGCCAAGATCGCGTACGTGGAGATCGCCGAGAGCACCAGCCGGCCGTTCGGCTTCACCACCCGCTGACTCGCCTCGTCACGGCCGGGCGCCTCCAGGGCCAGTTCCTGTGCGCCCGGCCGCTATATCACGCTCCCGAGCAGCCAGATCTCTTGGTCGGGTAGACTTCACCTGTTGCCGCCGACGTTGATCTCTTCTGACGTCCCGCCGCGACAGCGCGTGCGGCCCGCGACTTCGGTTCGCGTGTGGCCCGCGCCCTACCCGAAACGCGCCCAGGACTTCGACGGGCGCACCACGAGAGGCACCCGTAGAACTTCATGAGTGAGATCGAGAACATCGAGACAGAGCCCGCTCTGGTCCCTGTGCTGAGTCGCGCCCCCGTCCGCGCCGACAGCCCGACCTTCGCCGAGCTCGGCGTCCGGGCCGAGACCGTCGAGGCGCTGGCCAAGGCCGGCATCACCCGGGCCTTCGCGATCCAGGAGTACGCCCTTCCGATCGCCCTGCGCGGCACCGACCTGATCGGCCAGGCGCCCACCGGCACCGGCAAGACCCTGGGCTTCGGCCTGCCCCTGCTGGAGCGGGTGCTCGCCCCGTCCGAGGGCGCGGACGGCCAGCCCCAGGCGCTGGTCGTCGTACCGACCCGTGAGCTGGGCCTCCAGGTGGCCCGCGACATCGCCGCGGCCGGCGCCACCCGCGGCGTGCGGGTGCTGCCGATCTACGGCGGTGTGGCCTACGAACCGCAGGTCGACGTGCTCAAGAAGGGCGTCGAGATCCTGGTCGGCACCCCCGGCCGCCTGCTCGACCTTGCCAAGCAGAAGATGCTGAAGCTGAAGAGCATCAAGGCGCTCGTGCTGGACGAGGCCGACCGCATGCTCGACCTGGGCTTCCTCGAGGACGTCGAGAAGATCCTGGCCATGCTCCCCGAGCAGCGTCAGACGATGCTGTTCTCGGCGACCATGCCCGACCCGATCGTGGCGCTGTCCCGCCGCTTCCTGACCCACCCGGTGACCATCCACGCCGGGCACACCAGCGAGAGCGGCCCCAGCCCGCTGACCAAGCAGGTGGTGTACCGCACCCACCCGATGAACAAGCTGGAGATGGTCGCCCGCATCCTGCAGGCCAAGGACCGCGGCCTGACGATGATCTTCACCCGCACCAAGCGGGCGGCCGACCGGGTCGCCGAAGATCTCGACTTCCGCGGCTTCGCCGTCGCCGCCGTCCACGGTGACCTGGGCCAGGGCGCTCGCGAGCGGGCCCTGCGCGCGTTCCGCACCGGCAAGATCGACGTGTTGGTCGCCACCGACGTCGCCGCCCGCGGCCTGGACGTCTCCGGTGTGACGCATGTCATCAACTACGACTGTCCCGAAGACCCGGACACCTACACGCACCGCATCGGCCGCACCGGCCGGGCCGGCGCCACCGGTGTCGCGGTGACCTTCGTGGACTGGGAAGACATGCCGCGGTGGGTACTCATCGACAAGTCGATGGGGCTCAGCATGCCGCAGCCGCCCGAGACGTACCACACCTCGCCGGCGCTCTACGCCGACCTGGACATCCCCTCCGACATCTCCGGCACGCTGCCGACCGCCGTCCGCACCCGGGCCGGGCTGTCGGCCGAGGTCGAGGAAGACCTGGGCGGTGGCCGTCGGCCTCGCCGGGACGCCGGTCGCAGTGGGGCCGGCAGCCGCCGGGGCCGCCGCGACGCGCCCGGTCCGGCGGCCGAGGCCCCGGCGCCCGAGCGCAGTGAGGCCGACGGGCCCAAGCGGCAGCGTCGCCGGCGCCGGCTCGAGGGCGAGGACGACAACGTCGCCACACCCGCCGACGCCACGACCGAGACGTCGCCGGACGCGCCGGTGGCCGAGGTCAGCAACGAGGAACGCCCGCGGCGTCGCCGGCGCACCGCCGCCGCCCCGACCGAGATGCTCTTCTCGGCCGGCGACGACGACACCGCGGTGGAAGCCACCACCGAATCGGCCGGCGACGGCGACGGCGACGGCGATGAGGGCGGTGACGGCGATGACCGTCCGCGCCGCCGGCGTCGTCGGGGTGGCCGAGGCAACCGCGGGTCCGGCTCGGGCAGCGCCACGGCCGAGATGTCCGGCGGCTCCGAGGCCGGCGTCGGAACCACGGCCGAGGCGTAACATCGCTCCCCCTCGCGGCCGGTGACCCCGGCCGCGGGTGGGGTTGACGCCGTTCCCTGCTCGACCGGCGCCGTCCGGCCGCGGAAGGCTGGGAGTGGCCGGGCGTACCCGTCAGATCTGGATCTTTCAGTGTCGAGGCGTGACGCCCAGCGCGGTGCAGGCCTCGTGATACATGCGGACCGCCTCGGCGCGGACCTGGCGGCGCTCGGTCAGACGCTCGCTGAACGGGATGCGGATCGGCACCTCGACACCGTTGATGGCGGCCGTGAAGTCCATTCCGTCGGCGTCCATCCCGGACATCCGGGCCGCCGTCGCGTCGCCGGCGCCGCCCAGACCACGCACGATCAGCACGTTGTCGTCGGCGTGGTCGCCGTTCATGTGCTGGGCGATCTGCGCCACCACCTCGGGCGGGAACGGGTCGGTCACGTCCAGCGCTCCTTGAGCTCGGCCAGCACGGCGATGTTGTGGCGGTACGCCTCGGCCACCTCGTCGAGGAACTCCTGCTCCTCGGCGGCCGCCCAGGTCAGCGCGTCGAGCATCTCGCGGTAGCGGGTGCGGAAGGCCGCCGGCCGGATGCCGTCGAACACGAAGAACCGGTGGCCGTCGCCGTTCAGCCCGTACGACCTGGCGATGGCCGGGCCGAGATATTGGCCGCCGGAGAGGTCGCCGAGGTAACGCGTGTAGTGGTGCGCGATGAACGCCGGCGCCCGGTCGAACGCCACCTCGCGCAGCCGGGCGGTGTAGGCGCGGGTGGCCGGCAGCGCCACGACCCGCGACGGCCAGTCGGGGCCGACCAGGAAGGCCAGGTCGGCGGCGAGGGCGGGCTCGCGGCGCAGCTCGGGCCGCACGAAACCGCCGGCCACCGGGTCGTCGAGCTGGGCCAGCGCCGCCGCCTCGAGGTCGCGGTAGATGAACCAGTGCTGCGCGGCGAGATCGGCGTACGCCTCGCGGGGCAGCCGCCCGTCGGCCAGCCGGTCGAGGTAGCCACTGCCCATGGCCGCCTCATGATCGGCACGGGTGCCCGAGCGCAGCCGGACGGACAGCCGCTCCGCCTCGGTCGGTTCAGCGACTGACATCCGGCAACCCCTCGGTCTGGCTCGGTCTTCGCCCCGTGAGTTAGGTCAGCCTAACCGATGGGGGCGATCTTTCGAACGGGGCAGAATGGTGGGATGCCCCAGTCCCTCGACACCATCCTGGCCGAAGTTCGTGACCTGTTGCTCGACCCCGCGCTGACCCGGGCCGTGGCGGCCGGCAAACGGCGCGGTCAGGAGCCTTCGGTACGCCGGGCCGAGCTACGCCCGGTGTCGCTCAAGGGCGGCACCAAGCTCCAGATCGTCACCGACGACGGCGCGCGCCCGTTCACCCGCAACGTCTCCCCCGGCCCCGAGGCGGCCGCGGCGGTCGACGAGCTGCTGGCCGAGCCGTTCGGCAACTGGCATGTCGAGACGACCGCGGCGACCGTGCAGGTCCGCATCACGAAGAAGGGCGACGCCCAGGTGCACCGGGCGGCGGCCGACCGCACCGACGCCGCGCCCCGCGAGCACGACCGGGCCAAGCAGTGGCTGCTCGACCCGGGCGACCCGCTGTTCCGGGTGCTCGGCGCCACCGCGGCCAAGCGCCGCCAGGTCGACGCCTTCCTCCGCGCGCTCGCCGCGACGCTGCCCGCCGAGCTGCCGTCCCCGCTGCACGTCGTCGACCTGGGCTGCGGCAACGCCTACCTGACGTTCGCGGCCTACCGCTATCTCGCCGACCGCGGCGGTCAGGTCCGGGTCGTGGGGGTCGACGTCCGCGAAGATCAGCGGGTACGCAACACCGCTCTCGCCGAAGCGCTGGACTGCGCCGATGACGTGACCTTCGTGGCCGGCACCATCGAGGACGCCTCGGTCGACGTGCGCCCCGACCTGGTCCTCGCCCTGCACGCCTGCGACACGGCGACTGATCAGGCCCTGGCCCGCGCGGTCCGCTGGGACGCGACCTGGGTGCTCGCCGCGCCGTGCTGCCACCACGACATCGCCGCCCAGCTCAAGGCCCACCCAGCCCCCGAGCCGTACGCCGAGGTGACCCGCCACCCGATCCTGCGCGAGCGCTTCGCCGACGTGCTGACCGACACGCTCCGCGCGGCCCTGCTCCGCGCCGAGGGCTACAAAGTGGACGTCGTCGAGTTCGTCGACTCCGCGCACACCCCGCGCAACCTGCTCCTGCGCGCTCGTCACACGGGCGCCCCCGGCCCGCGTGACGAGTACGACGCCCTGACCGCGCAGTGGGGTGTGACCCCGGCGCTGGCCACGTTGCTATCCGACTGAGGCGGTCCATGAGGCGGTGTGCACCTTGCCGCCGACCTGGAAGTCGAAGAACATCCGGTAACGGCCCGGCCCCGGTGCGGCCAGCCAGAACTTGACCTTGCCGTCGGCCAGCGTCGCCTCCGGGTGGACGTGCACGTAGCCGAGATCACCCTCGCGCATCACGACGAGGTGGCCGAACGCCCCGAGGTAGGGCTCCAACGTGGCCGGTCGGCCCGCCGACGTCACGGTCATGAAGAGCGGCTGGGTCACCCCGACCCGCGGCTGCCCCTCGTACGCCACCTGGAACTCCCCGGTCACCGCCTGCTGCACCGGCGCGGGCAGCGCCACCGGCCGGTAGTCTCCCGGCACGGTCAGGTCGGCGCCCAGCGTCACCGGCACCTGCCGGCCGCCGACGATCGCGGTGAAGTCGGCGACCGCCCGGTAGCTTCCCGGCCGGGCGAGGGTCAGCGGGATGCTCCAGGTGCCGTCCGGCGCCATCGTCGGGTGCACGTGCTGGAAGACGGACAGGTCGCGCCGGATCACGATCAGGTGCAGCGGCTTGTCGTGCACGACCGCGAACGTGGTGATCGCCGCGTTCCCGGCCCCACGGATCGCGAACGAGAAGTCTTGCGTCCGCCCGGCCGCGAAGGTCGACGACTTCGGCGCCAGGGTCAGGCCCGCGCTGGTCAGGCTCAGCCCGCCGACGTCGGCGCTGCCCGACCCGCCGCCCGGCGTCACCGACCCGTCGGCGTTGTGGACGTGTGGCGCCTGACCGGAGTCATCGTGGGACGGCGCGGCGGCCGGCGCGTTGTGGCCGTGGCCGTCAGCCGCGGGCTGGGCCGGGGCGCTGGACGCGGCCGGCGACTCGTTCAGCCGCCCGATGCCGTACCCGGCGAACAGCACCACGATCAGCACGGCGCCGAAGACGGCCAGCTTGAACGCGGCGCTCTGTTCCCGGGCCGGCGGGCGGTTCAGAACGTCCTCAGACATCGGCGAGCTCGTAGCCGGCCTCGTCCACCGCGGCCCGTACCGCGTCGGCGTCCAACGGCGCCACGCTGGTCACGGTGACCACGCCGGAGCCCAGGTCGACCTGGACGTCGTCGACGCCGGACAGCCCGCTCAACTCGTTCGTCACCGCGCTGACGCAGTGGCCGCAAGTCATTCCGGTGACGGTGTAGGTGGTGGTCACAGACATTGTCGAATCCTCCGTCAGCTCTTGACCAGGCGGGCGATGGCGTCGGACGCCTCCTTGACCTTCTCGGTCGGGTCGCCCGCCCGGGCGGCGTCGACCACGCAGTGCGCGAGATGGTCTTCGAGGAGACCCACCGCGACCGCCTGGAGGGCGCTCTTGGCGGCGGAGATCTGCGTCAGCACGTCGATGCAGTAGGTGTCCTCGTCGACCATCCGCTGCAGCCCGCGGATCTGGCCCTCGATGCGGCGCAGCCGCCCGAGCAGCGCCTGCTTGTCACCGGAGTAGCCGTGCGGCCCGGCGTGGTCGTCACTCATGCCGCCAGCATACCCCCCACCCGTATCCCACGGTCAGCCGTCCCTTTGGGCGATTTGTCTCGTTGAAGCCGACGTGCACCGTCTCATCATCGTGATCTTGCTGGCCGCCGTCGCCCTCGGTTCCCCGGCCCACGCCGCCGACCGGCCGTCGACCGGCGAGCTGGACCAGCGGATCACCGCCGCCGCCCACCGCCTCGAGGTGATCGTCGAGCAGTACAACGAGTCCCGTGAGGACCTCCGCGCCAACCTGGCCCGGCAACGGACGCTCGGCGCCCGGATCGGGCCGATGACCGAGGACCTGCGGCAGCGGCGGCACCTGATGAGCGGGCTGGCGGCGCGCACCTACCAGCGCACGGTTCGCGGCCCGACCGTCGCCCTGTTCAGCGCCGACGACCCGCACGAGTTCGTCGCGAAGATCGTCGGCCTGCACGAGCTGGCGGCCCAGCAGCAGCGGGCCGTCCGCGACCTGGACCTGGCCCGGCAGCGGGTGGCGGGCACCCGCACCACCCTCCGGCGCCTGGCCGACCAGGAACGGCGCGCCCAGACGCAGCTCAGCGCCCGGAAGACCCTGGTCGAGGGCGAGATCGCCGCGCTCGAGCAGATGCGCCGGGTCGCCTACGGCGGCGGGTCTCGATATGCCGCGGTCTTCCGCTTCCCCGCCCCGCCCGACCTCGCCGGCGCCGGCGGCAAGGTCGTGGCCTTCGCCTTCGCCCAGCTCGGCAAGCCCTACCGCTGGGGCGCCACCGGCCCGCGAGCCTACGACTGCTCGGGGCTGACGCTGGCCGCCTGGGAGCGGGCCGGGGTGTCGCTGCCGCACAACGCGGCCCGCCAGTACGGCGCGACCGCCCACCTCGACCGATCCGACATCAAGCCCGGTGACCTGGTCTTCTTCTACGGCCGGATCAGCCACGTCGGCGTCTACATCGGCGACGGCATGATGATCCACGCGCCGGAGTTCGGGGAGAACATCCGCATCGCGCCGATCGACCAGCAACCTATTCACGGCTTCGGGCGCCCGTCATCCCGCTAGTGCCAGCGCGAACGGAAGGACCGCGGTCGCGCCGGCCCGGCGCAGCGCCCGCCCGGCCAGCGTCATCGTCCAGCCCGAGTCGACCAGGCCGTCGACCAGCAGCACCGGACCATCCGGCAGGTCGAGGCCCGGCGGCACGGTGAAGGCGTCGTGCAGCTGGAGGACGCGCTGGGCGCTGTTGCCCCGCGGCTCGTCGCCCGGCCGGTGGTCGAGCGACCCCAGACAGGGCAACCGGCCGACCGACGCGATGTGCTCGGCGAGCCCGCGGACCAGCCGGGTCGAACTCATCGCGACCACCGCGACCGGCCGCTCCGCCCACGCGTCGTCGCCCTGAGCCCACGACTTGAGCGTGCCGACCACCGCGCCGCCGACGTCGTCGGGCAGCGGCCCGTCGTCGCCCTCGACCAGCTCGCGCAGCCGGGAACCCCAGCCCAGGTCGGACAGCCGGCCCACGGCCCGGCCGGCCGCGATCTGTTCGCCCGCCGGAATCTTGCCCTTCAGCTTGACCCCGACCGCGTCGAGGCCGGTGGGCCACATCTTCTTGGGCGCGATCGGCACACCCGGCTTGCCGAGGAAGGCGTGCGCGGCGGCCAGCGCGCCGGGTGACACGTCGGTGTCGAACAGCGGCTCGGCGCAGGTGTCGCACCGGCCGCACGGCGCGGCGTCGGGATCGTCCAGGCAGCGGCGGAGGAATTCCATGCGGCACACGGTCGTGCGCGCGTACTCCAGCATGGTCTCCTGCTCGGCCGTGCGCGCCTCGGCGACGCGACGCAGGCGGGCGGTGTCGTAGGTCCACGGCTCGCCGGTCGCCGTCCAGCCGCCCTTGGTCCGCCGGACCGCGCCGTCCACGTCGAGCACCTTGAGCATCATCTCCAGCCGGGTCCGGCGCAGGTCGACCAGCGGCTCCAGCGCCGGCGTCGACATCGGACGGTCGCCGGACAGGTTGGCCAGGACCAGCCGCACCTGATCTTCCGGTGGGAACGCCAGCGACGCGAAGTATCGCCAGATCGCCCGGTCTTCCGCCCCCGGCAGCAGCACCACCTCGGCGTGTTCCACCGCGCGGCCGGCCCGCCCGACCTGCTGGTAATAGGCGATCGGCGACGGCGGCGCGCCCAGATGCACGACGAAGCCGAGGTCGGGTTTGTCGAAGCCCATGCCCAGCGCCGACGTCGCCACCAGCGCCTTGATCTTGTTGTCCTGGAGGTCTTGCTCGGCCGCGCGGCGCTCGGAGTCTTCGGACTGGCCGGTGTAGGACGCCACGGCGAACCCGCGCGACCGCAGGAAGTCGGCCGTCTCGATCGCCCCGGCCACGGTCAGCGTGTAGATGATGCCGGAGCCCGGCAGCTCTTCGAGATGGTCGGCCAGCCAGCCCAGCCGGTGGGCCGGGTCGGGCAGGGGCAGAACCGCGAGACGCAACGAGTCGCGGTCGAGCGTGCCCCGCAGCACCAGCGCGTCGCCCAGCTGGTCGGCCACGTCGGCGGTCACCCGGGCGTTGGCCGTCGCGGTGGTGGCCAGCACCGGCGTACGCGCCGGAAGCCCCGCCAGGAACGTCCGCAACCGCCGATAGTCGGGCCGGAAATCGTGCCCCCAGTCGGAGACGCAGTGTGCCTCGTCGACCACCAGCAGCCCGGTCGTCGAGGCCAGCCCCGGCAGCACGTTGTCGCGGAAGTCGGGATTGTTCAGCCGCTCGGGGCTGATCAGCAGCACATCGACCTCACCGGCCCGGATCTCGGCGGTGATCTCGCTCCACTCGTCGAGATTGGCCGAGTTGATCGTGCGGGCCCGGATGCCGGCGCGGGCGGCCGCCTCGACCTGGTTGCGCATCAGGGCCAGCAGCGGCGACACGATGACCGTGGGCCCGGCCGGCGGCTCCCCCGGCTCGGCGGCCAGCCCGTCACGCAGCAGGGCGGTGGCCACGAAGTAGACCGCCGACTTGCCCCACCCCGTGCGCTGCACACAGAGCACCCGCCGCCGGTCGATCACCAGCGCCTCGATGGCCCGCCACTGATCGGCCCGCAGGACCGCATGGTCACCGGCGAGCTTGCGCAGCACCTCTTCGGCGCACTCGCGCACCGCCGCCCGTTCCGCGTCGCTGACTGTTGTTTCTGCCACGCCGCATGTCTACCAGCCGCCTCTGACAGTGCCGGAGTTATCCACAGGCCGGATTTCGGAACGCCCCGCGTGGAAGGGTGAGAACCATGTCCAAGACGGTCGCCGAGAAGCTGCAGATCAAGCCCCACACCACGGTCTGGGTGTCCGACCCGGCCAACATCGCGCTGCTCACCCCCATGCCCGAGGGCGTGCGGGAAAGCGACCAGCTGGCCACCGCCAGCACCGCGATCATGTTCGCCGACAACGCCGCGTCGGCCCGCGAGCTGATGGAGACCCACCGGGCCGACGTCACCAAGCCGAACGCGTTCTGGGTCGCCTACCCCAAGGGCGGCCGGGCCGACATCAACCGCGACTCGCTGTGGCCGATCATCGCCGAGTTCGACCTGCGGCCGGCCGGCCAGGTGGCCATCGACGACCACTGGTCGGCGCTGCGCTTCCGGGCCGTCTTCACCGCCCCAGGACCGTCCCCCCGTTGACGTTGATCACCTGCCCGGTGACGAAACCGCCACCCGGCCCCACCAGCCAGCGCACCGCCTCGGCGATGTCGGCCGGCACGCCGGGCCGCCCGACCAGCGTCGAGTCGACCCGCTTGCGGTGCCCTTCCTCGGTCATCCGGCCCAGGAAGAACTCGCTGTCGGTGATGTATCCCGGCGAGATCACGTTGGCGGTGATGCCGTCCGGCCCGAACTGGACCGCGAGGTCGAGCATGTAGCCGTGCAGGGCCGCCTTGGCCGCCGAATACGGCCCGCCGCCACCACGCTGGGCGGCGATCGAGCTGGTCAGGATCACCTTGCCGCCCGGCCGCCGCAGGGCCGGCCGCAACGACTCGGTGAGCAGCACCGCGGTCGTGACGTTGGAGTCGAGGTTGGCCCGCCAGTGCTCGACCAGCCCGCGCGGCGTCGAGTCGTCCCCCGCGACGAACGCCCCCGCGTTGTTGACCAGCACGTCCACCGGCCGCCCACCGACGGCGTCGACCACCCGGCCGACCTGATCCGGGTCGGCCAGATCGGCCGTGACCGCCGAAGCCTGCGGCCCCACCCACGTCACCGCGTCGGCCAGCACCTCGGGCCGCCGCCCCACGATGATCACGTCGTAGCCCTCACCGGCCAACATCCCGGCAATCGCCCGCCCGATCCCGGTCCCACCCCCACTAACCACCCCAAGCCTCATGGGCCGACCCTATCGCCGCTTCCCAACCTCAAGATCAAAACCTTGATGAAGTACGGGCACACCAAAGTCCCGCCTTCGACGCGCCGGCCAGTCGGTGGTCCAGGCCGCTTCTAGCCGCCGGGTCAGCCGGTCCCAAAAGTGGTAGCCCAGAGCGGTATCCGAGGCTCAGATGCCGCGATGGGCTACCACTTCGCTGAGCGCGGGATTCACGACCGGCCTGGCGGCGCCGACCGGGCGTGCGGGCCGGCCGGCGCCGTTGCTAGGCGTCAGCCCTCGGGAGGCCCGATCGATGTCGACGGCCGGGGCGCGGGTGGGTCGGTGGGTTCGGGTGGGTTGGTGGGTTCGGGGGTGGAGGGGTGGAGGGCGTTGGTGGCTGTGCCCAGGGGGTGCCAGGCGGCTGCGGTCAGGACGGTCATGGCGGCGGCCGCGGTCCAGAAGGTGGCCAGGAGGCCGTAGGCCTGGGCCAGGAGGCCGCCGAGCAGGGAACCCAGGGCGGCGCCGCCCAGGTCGAGGAAGGCGTAGACGCCGGTGGCGCGGCCGTACATGGATGGCGGGACGGTGCGCTGGCGGATGGTCACGACGACCGTGCCCCAGACCGCGCCGTGGATGCTGAAGACGACGATCGCGACTGCGGCCAGCCAGGGGTCGGTGGTGGCGGCGAGGGTGGCGTGCAGGCCGACCTCGATGAGCAGGCCGACGCGGAGCAATGCGGTGGCGCCGGCCGTCCGGAGCAGCCAGGGGGCCAGGGCGGTGCCCAGCAGGCCGCCGACCGCGAAGGCGGTGAGCAGCAACCCGTACCCGAAGGAGGACAGGCCCAGCACCGAGCGCGCGTAGAGGACGAAGATGGCGAACGCCGCGCAGAAGACCAGGTTGCCGAAGGCCATGGTCACGGCGATGCTGCGGAGCAGGCGGTGTCCCCAGAGGAAGCGCAGGCCGGCGCGGATGTCTTCGGACAGGGGCCGGCGTTCGACCCGGGCAGGCGGCGGGACCGTGCGCAACCAGGCGATGAGCAGCGCGGAGGCCAGGAAGGACGCCGCGTTGACGCCGAACGGCAGCGCCGCGGCCAGGGCGAACAGCCACGCCCCGAACGGCTTCGCGGCGAACTGGTGTACCACCGTGAAGGTGCCGCCGAGCAGGGAGTTGGCGACCGGCAGGTGGCGTTCGGCCACGATCGTGGGCACGAACGCGGACGACGCCGTGTCGGCCAGCGTCTCGCCGGCGCCGAGGACGAAGAACACGCCGTAGATCAGCGGCACCGACACGAACCCGAGAGCGATCGACGCGGTCAGCAGGGCGATGGCCAGGGCGCGGACGACGTTCACCGCGACGACCAGGCGACGGCGGTCGAGCCGGTCCGCCCACGCGCCGCTGACCAGGGCGAACAGCAGCCACGGCACCTGTTGGGCGAAGACCGCCCCGGCGACGGCGGCGGGGTCGGTGGTCAGGGTGGAGACGAGCAGGGGGCCGGCCACCATGGTGACGCCGTCGCCCAGGTTGGCGACCGCCGACGCGGTCAGAAGTTTGCTGAAGTCCGCGCCGAGACGCACGGATACCAGGGCACGCAAAAGGAGCTCCTCAACGAGGCGGGATGGAGGTCGTATCCGCCTAGCCGCGAGGAAGAAGAGAGGGCTAGGCGAGAACCCCAGCCGTGGTGAGAAGCATCATCAGCGCCCTTCTGACAAGGGAAAGATCAGCCCACGGTAGCGGGCACCCGATGCCGTCGCACGGCGTTTACCGCCGCGACCGCGGTGTCGGGGTGGTCGGTGAAGAAGCCGTCCACGCCCATGTCGAGGAAGTACTCGTACTCCGAGGTGACGTCGCCGCGCCACCCGGGATCGTCGCCGATCCGGAAGGCCGGCGGCAGGAACTGGTTCTCGGCCCGGATCGTCCAGGCATGCACGGCCAGCCCGGCTTCGTGCGCCCGCCGCACCAGCCGCGGGTCGTCGACCAGCAGGTCCTTGTCGGGGCCGATGCCGTACGCGTAGGACGCGATGGCCCCGAGGTCGGCCGGCGGCTCCTCGAACAGGTGGATCAGCCGGATGTCGGTCATCGTGTGGATCCTGGTCAGCGAGGACGCCTCGAACGACTGGATCAGGATGTGGTCGGCGCGGTCGGCGAAACCGTTCCGGTAGAGCGTCCGGACCAGCGGCTCTTCCAGGGCCAGCCCGATCGACGCGAAATGGGACGGGCTCTTCGTCTCCGGGTACACGCCGACGGGACGGCCGAGCCGACGCTCCTCGGCGGACGCCAGGTCGAGGATCTCCTGGAACGTCGGCACGGTGAAGCGGCCGTCGAAGAGGGTGTTCTGCGGGCGTACCCGGGGAAGCCGTTCAACCGCGCGGAGCGTGCGCAGCTCGTGGAGCGTGAAGTCTTCGGTGAACCACCCGCTGACCTCGGCGCCGTCGATGATCTTGGTGGTGCGCCGGCCCGCGAACTCGGGGTGCACGGCGACGTCGGTGGTCTGCGAGATCTCGTTCTCATGCCGCGCGACGAGCACGCCGTCGCGGGTGGAGACCAGGTCGGGTTCGATGTAGTCGGCGCCCTGCCGGACCGCCAGGCGGTACGACTCGAGAGTGTGCTCGGGGCGATATCCGCTGGCTCCCCGATGCCCGATGACCAGTGGCTTGGCCGGTACGTAGTCCACGATCACATTCAACGGTCGAGAGGCGACAAGCGCGTTGGTTTGACGCAACGAACGTGTGAACGCGTGCTAGATCGCGACCGAGAAACCGCCGACGCGGGTGGGCGGAGGCGGCGGCGACGGCCGTACCGGCATCTTCTCGATCTTGGGTTTCGCGGGCTTCCTCCTGGTGGAGGCCGGTTTTCGCTTCGGCTTGGTGACCGGCTTGTCGGCGGTCGCCCTGGGCATCCGCTTGCTCACCCGCGTCGGCTCGGGGGTGGGTTGCGCGGCGGGGGCGGCCTCAGCCTCGATGGTGCGTGCGCCGACCACCTCGGCTTCGCAGGTACGCCCATCGAGCGTGAACGCGAGCGGAAGCGGGTTGGTGCCCCGGTACGCGCCGCGGAGCAGGACGCTCACCGACCGCCCCGGCCCCAGGTTCCGCCGGCCGTGGAAGATCACCCGGCGGCCGGTCTGCGCCACTGCCTGGGCCGGGTTCTTCAAGCGCTGGGTTCCGGGGTACGCGAATTCCATGCGCCAGCCACCGACGGCCCGCTCTCCGGTGTTGACCACGGTCAGGCGCGCCTGGAAGTCGGTGCCGGTGTCCTTCTCGACCCGGTAGCGGACCGTGCAGTCGGCGGCGTGCACAACCCCGGCCGCCGCGCCCGCGGCCGCCGCCGAGGCCTGGGCCGGTCCCACCTCGGCCGGCTCCCCCGCTGCCGTCCAGCTGATGCCGACCACCGCCAGCAGCGCGACCGTGGCCGCGCCGGCCTGCAACCGCAGCCGCCCGGAGAACAGGTCGTGCCGCACCTGCCCGCCCCGGAACAGCCCACCGCCGAGCGGTTTGGCCACACCGACGTGCAGGGCGCCGAGGAGCCGGAGGCCGGCCCGCAGCCGCAGCGA
This sequence comes from Actinoplanes sp. NPDC051470, assembly GCF_040682035.1. NCBI lineage: Bacteria > Bacillati > Actinomycetota > Actinomycetes > Micromonosporales > Micromonosporaceae > Actinoplanes > Actinoplanes sp. NPDC051470. Next base: position 23,934 of record NZ_JBFBAA010000015.1, on the reverse strand, counting down.
CTTGGCCGGCTTGGGCGGCCGCAGCCTCAGCCGGGTGAAGATCGTCTCGACGGCGGTCGGTCGCATCGCCACCGTGGGCTGAGCCGCCGGGGTCGGGGCGTGGTGCGGCCGGCTGAGCACGGCCGTCGGGGCGTCGCTGATCGGCGGGGCGATCGGCGGCATCCCGACGATCGTGCCCAGCCGATCCGCCACCTCCGCCGCCTGCGGGCGTTCGTCCGGCGCCTTGGCCAGGCAGCGCAGGCACAGGTCGGCCACGCCGGCCGGCAGCCCGGGCAGGGTGGGGAAGGGCTCGGGATCGGCGTAGAGGTGGGCGCGCAGCGCCTCGGTGGTGTTCTCGGCCGGCCAGGGCAGCCGGCCGGTGAGCGTGCGGTAGAGCAGGACGCCGAGCGCGTAGATGTCCGCGGCGGGCGAGACGTCGACCCCGCCCAGTCGTTCCGGCGCCAGGTAGGCCGGGGTGCCGAGCAGGCTGCCGTCCGGGGCGGCGTCGCGCTGCCCGACCAGGGCGGAGATCCCGAAGTCGACGACCTTCGCGCCGGCCCGGGTGAGCATCACGTTGGCCGGGGTGATGTCCCGGTGCACGACACCGCAGGCGTGGGCGGTGGCCAGCGCGGAGGCGACCTCGGCGGCCAGGGTGACGGCGTCCCGCCAGGCCATCGGCCCGTTCCGGCGGACCCGCGTGGCGACCGACTCGCCGTCGTTGAGTTCCATCACCACGAACGGGACGGACGCCTCCCCGAAGCCGCCGGACGGCGCCTCCCCGAAGTCGAAGACGCTGGTGATGTGCGGGTGGCAGAGCCGCGCCGCGGCCAGCGCCTCCAGCCGCAGCCGGGCCCGGAAGGCGTCGTCATCGGCCAGCCGCGGCGAGAGCACCTTGACCGCGACGTCCCGGCCCAGCGTCTCGTCGTACCCGCGCCAGACCTCGGACATCCCGCCGGTGCCGAGCTTGTCGACAAGGCGGTACCGGTCCGCGATGCGCCGCCCGATCCGCCCCATATGCCAATTGTGAAACGAACTCCCCATCCGCAGTCGCCGCTCGGAGAAACCGGCCCCGATGTCCGGAGTGGGTCGCCTGGGGTTCAGCCCTGCAGGAGCTGGTCGACCGGGGCGTAGTCGTCGGTGAGCACCCGGCTGTCGCCGAGGTAGGTGGTGAGGTCGGCGCCGGTGAGCAGGGTGACCGGCTCGTCGGCCAGGTCGAGCGCATCCCGCAGGAAGGTCGTCGGCAGCGGCGACTCGGAGCCGACGATGACGAAGTTCGATCCGGTCTCGCCGGCCAGCGCCTTCGGCGGGGCGATCAGCGCGGTGTACGGGAAGACCGCGGCGACCGTGGCGAGCTCGGCCCGGATGAAGCGGCTGGGCGGATAGTCGATGACGTTCTGGGCGTACACGCCGTCGGGGCGGAGGACCCGGGCGATGTCGGCGACCATCTCCTTGGTGGAGAGGTGCCACGGGACGACGAGGTGCCCGAAGGCGTCGCCGACGACCAGGTCGTACGCGTCGGTGCGCTGCTCGGCGAGACCCACCCGGGCGTCGCCGACCCGGGTGCGCAGCCGCGGGCCGGTGCGCAGGCCGAGTTCCCGCTTGTCCAGGTCGACCAGGCCGCCGTCGAGCTCCAGCACCAGCTGGTCGCTGCCCGGCCGGGTCGCCGCCACGTACGCCGGCATGGTGAACCCGCCGCCGCCCAGGTGCAGCGCCGAGATCGGGGCCCGCGGCAGGCGGATGGTGTCGGTGACGGCGCCGAGCCATTGCACGTACGCGAACTTGAGATGTTCGGGGTCGTTCAGGTCGACGTACGAGTGCCGGGCGCTGTTCAGGATCAGCGTGCGCCCGCCGGCCACGGCCGCATCGTGGTCGACCCGGGCGCAGTGGTACGCGGTCTCGACGTCGCACGGCGTCGGCGACAGCGCTCCCAGCCCGGCGCCCACCAACCCGATCGTGGCCAGGACCGCGCGCGTACGCGGTTGGCCCGGCGTGACCACCGCCGGATCACGCCGCCGGAGCCACCAGCCGAGCCCGAACCCGGCCACCGCCAGCATGATCGCCAGCGTGAGGATGATCCAGCTGCTCGGCATCGCGGCCACGAAGATGAAGCCGGTCCCGAGCGTCGCGGTGATCGCCCCGAGCGTGCCGATGCTGGACAGCCGGCCGACCACCTCACCGGTCCGGCGCAGGTCACCGAGCTGGAGCTTGACCACCAGCGGGCTGATCGCGGCGAGGATGAACGCGGGCAGGAAGACCGCCAGAGCGGCGAGCAGGAGTACGGCCGGAGCCGCGCCGCCGCGCAGGAACTCACCACCCCACCGAACCAGCGGCAGGGTGACCGCCGTGCCGATCGCGCCGAGGATCAGCGCCGGCGCGAGCAGCACCCGCGGGTCGTACCGGTCGGCCAGCCGGCCACCGAGCCACGTCCCGTAGGCGATCGCGGCCAGCGAGATCCCGATGACCGAGCTGCTCACCTGCAGGGTGACCCCGACATAGGGCCCGACCAGCCGCAACGCCACGATCTCGAGCACCAGCACCGACCCGCTGGCGAAGAAGACCAGCGCGGTCGCGAGGGCGTTGGGAAGCGGCCGCGTGGGGGCGTCGGTGGTGCTTGGCGTCTCCATCGGCCGAAGGGTACCGAGGCAACCTGGTCAGAGGATGGACAGGTGCACGTGGTTGGTGTGCGTGGCGTTGGGTCCGCCGGATCCGCTGTACGCGCGCCAGCCGGTGCTCGGCATCCAGATCTGCCGGAACCAGATCACGTACATCACGCCCAGCCGGTCGGCGTTCTTGACGAAGTAGGCGGCCAGGTTGTTGCCGTACACCTTGTCGCCGCCGGAGGCGTTCTTGTTCTCGAAGCCGCCGCTGGCCGCGGCGAAGTCGCAGGCCCGGCCGAGTGGATGTTCGCCCGAGGACCGCTCGCTGAAGCACGACGTGTAGCGCTTGAAGCCGGCCGCCCGGGCCTGCTGGTAGGCGTTCAGCAGCCGCGGGGTGATGCAGCCGCCGCTGGTGGGGTCGTCGACGGTGCAGCGTTCCTTGGGCCAGGAGCCGTTGGCGTTGCGGGGCGCCGGCTTGGCCAGCGGCGAGTTGGCGCCGACGAACCCGCCCGCGACGCTGCCGCCGCCGACGCTGGCCAGCGCGATCTCGGCCTCCTTCTTCTTCTTGGCCATGACCGCGACCTGCTTCTGCTGCTCCTTGATCTCGAGGCCGACGGCCGCCTTCGCCTTGGTGGTGGCGGCGATCGCCTCGCGGTAGCGGGTCAGCGCCCGCCCGTCGAGCTGGGCCATGATGTCGAGCTGCTGCATCCGCTCCATGAAGGTGTCGGGCGAGCTGGCGTTGAGCAGCAGGGTCATCGTGTTGAACCGGCCGAGCCGGTAGGACCGTGCCGCCACCGCCGCGACCTGCGTCTCCAACTGCTTGGCCTCCACCTGCGCGGTCAGCAGGGTGCTCTGCAACTGCTTCTGGCGCTTCTGGGACGCGCCGAGTTTCTGTTTCGCCTCGACGTGGCCGCGGGCCGCCGACTCCAGCGCGGCCCGCAACGTCTTGCTGCCGCCTTCCGGATCGGGCGCCGCGCTCGCCGGGCCGGCCCCGATCAGGGCGGCGGCCATCGTCACCGCCGCCAGCGCCACAGCAGCACACAGCCGCCGGAGGACCATCGCCGCCACGCTCAGCCTCCCAAGGTCATGAAGCGAGGCGACTCTACCGGGACCGGCGGCCAGGACGCACCCCGATCAGGTGGACGAATATCCACCGTCGACGAAGAGTGTCTGCCCGGTCACCGAGGCGCTCGAATCGCTCGCCAGATAGACGACCGCACCGGCGAAATCCTCCGGTACGCCGTTACGGCCGGTCATCGCGCGCGCGGCGTGGGCACGGACCTTGGACGGGTCCGCGAACACCGGCTCGGTCAGTGGGGTGTGCACCACCCCGGGCGCGATCGCGTTGCAGCAGACGCCACGCCGCGACCAGGCCTCCGCCTGCGATCGGGTCAACGCGACGAGCCCCGCCTTGGAAACGCCGTAGGCGCCGCTGTTCCCGTAGGCCCGGAAGGCCTGCTGCGACGCGACGTTGATGATCCGCCCCCAGCCGCGCCCGGCCATCCGCGGCCCGAACGCCTGCCCGAGCAGGAACGGCGCCGTCAGGTTGGCGGCCAGGGTGACGTCCCAGTCGTCCTCGGTGAGCTCGTCCAGGGGTGGCCGCCGGTTGACCGCGGCCGAGTTGACCAGGATGTCCGGCTCACCGAACCCGTCGAGCATCCGGCCCGCCAGGTCGCCGACTGCGGCCCGGTCGGCGAGGTCGGCGGCCAGCGACGCGGCGTCGACCCCGAAGCCGCGCAGCTCGTCCACCGTCGAGGCCAGCCCGGCCGCGCCCCGCGCCACCACGACGACCCGGGCACCGGCCCGGCCGAGCGCGACCGCCATGACCCGCCCGATCCCGGAGGACCCGCCCGTGACGACGGCCAGCCGGCCGCCCAGTCCGAAGACCTGATCGAGGTAGGAGGTCATCTAGAAGACGTGACCGGGGAACAGCGCGTCGCGCGTGCTGTGCCAGATGTCGTCGTTGGGCGCGACCAGCAGGCCGCGCTCCGAGTCGACCGGGCGGTAGGCGCTCCCGTCCAGATGAAGAGCCGTGCCGCCGGCCTCGCGGAGGATCAGCGTCCCGGGCACGTGGTCCCAGGGCAGCACCCGCCAGAACAGGGCGAACTGTTGCTCGTCGGTCGCGACCGCCGGATATTCGTACCCCGCGCAGTGGTGTCCGGCCGTGACCCGGCCGAACTGGTGGGCGTTCGCGTCGGACAGGGCCCGCAACTCGGGCGTCAGGTATTTGCGCGCCACCACGCCGGTCATCGCCCGCGGCCCCGGGTCGTCGGTGCGGGTCTTCAGCCGTACCCCGTCGATGGTGGCCCCGCTGCCGGCCTCGGCCATCGTCATCCGGTCGTCGACCACGTCGAGGATCCACGAGGCGGTCGGATCGCCGTCCTGCAGCAGCGCGACCATCACCGCGAACGGCGTCTTGCCGGCGGCGAAGTTGTTGGTGCCGTCGACCGGGTCGACGATCCAGACCGCGCCCCCGTCGCCGACCCGGCTCAGCACGGTGGGATCGGCCGCGACCGCTTCCTCGCCGACCACCACCGACCCGGGCAGCAGCGCGGTGAGCCCGCGGGTCAGCGCCCGCTCGGCCTCCTGGTCGGCGATCGTCACGACGTCGCCGGGCGCCTTGATCTCGACGTCGCCGGCGCCCAGGTGCCGGAACCGGGGCAGCACCTCGGTCGCCGCGACCTCCCGGATCAGGTCGCTCACCTGGTCAAGCACGGGGCGGCAGCTTCACGACGCTGACGAAGAACTCGTCGATCTGGCGGATCACCGAGATGAACCGTTCGAAGTCGACCGGCTTGGTGACGTACGCGTTGGCGTGCAACTGGTAGCTGCGCAGGATGTCCTCGTCGGCCGCCGACGTGGTCAGCACGACCACCGGGATGCGGCCCAGCTCGTCGTCCTTCTTGATCTCGGCCAGCACCTCGCGCCCGTCCCGCCGGGGAAGGTTGAGGTCGAGCAGGATCAGGTCGGGGCGTACGGCGCCTTCCCACTGACCTTCGCGGCGCAGGTAGGCCAGCGCCTCGGCGCCGTCGGAGACCACGGTCAGCCGGTTGCGGACCTTGTGGTCCTCGAACGCTTCCTGCGTCATGAGCACGTCGCCCGGGTCGTCCTCGACGAGCAGCACCTCGATCGGAGTGCCGTCAGCTCTGTTGATCGAGCCGGTCATGCCGTGACCTCTTTCCGTGGTTCCTCCGCCGCGACCAATACCGGCACCGGAAGCGTGAAGTTGATCGAGGTGCCCTCGTCCACGTCCAGGTCCAGCCAGATCCGGCCGCCATGGTATTCGACGATCTTCTTGACGATCGCCAGACCGATGCCGGTGCCCTCGTACGCGTCCCGCGCGTGCAGCCGCTGGAAGATCACGAAGACCTTGTCGGCGAATTCCCGCTCGATGCCGATCCCGTTGTCCCGCACGGTGATCTTCCAGTCGCCGCCGTCCCGGACCGCGGTGATCTCGATCCGCGGCGGCGCGTCGGGCCGGCGGAACTTCAACGAGTTGCCGATCAGGTTGACGAACAGCGTCGTGAGCAGCGCCTCTTCGCCCTCGACCACCGGCAGGTCGTGCCAGACGATCTCGCCGTCCTCCCCGGCTGCGGTCTCCAGCTGCGACTTCACGTCGTCGAGCACGTGGTTCAGGTCGACGTCGGTGAAGCCGTTGGTGAGCCGGCCGATCCGGGAGAAGGCCAGCAGGTCGTTGATCAGGCGTTGCATCCGCTGGGCGCCGTCGACCGCGAACCCGATGTACTGGTCGGCGCGCTCGTCCATCTGCCCGGCGTAGCGGCGCTGGAGCAGCTGGCAGAAGCTGGCCACCTTGCGCAACGGTTCCTGCAGGTCGTGCGAGGCGACGTAGGCGAACTGCTCGAGGTCGCGGTTGGACCGGACCAGTTCCTCGGCCTGCACCTTGAGCTGCTCGTTGACCCACTCGATCTGGCCGCGCGCCTCGCGGACCTCGGCCAGTTCGGCCGCGATCTGCCGGCGCATGCCGTCCACGTCCTCGGCCAGCACCCTCAACTCGGGCGACCCGGCGCTGGCCAGCTTCTTCTCGTAGTCGCCGGCGGCCACCTCGCGGACCTGCCCGGCCAGTTCGAGCACCGGCCGGGTGACCAGCCGGTCGAGCAGGAGCAGCAGCGACGCCCCGGCCAGGATGACGATGGCGGCCGCGGCGATCTCGACCGCGACCAGCGCGCTGCCGGCCTGCTGGGCGTTGTTGGCGGTGACGTTGCGCAGGACCAGAATGTCGCTCTGCAGGTCGCCGATCGACTGCCTCAGCGCGTCGAACTGCCGGGTGCCGGCCTGCTCGATCAGCGCCTGCCCGGCCGCCGGGCCCCGGGCCCGCACGGCCCGGATGACCGGGTCGGCGACCCCGGAACGCCAGTCGTCGTAGCGCTGCAGGACCAGGGCCAGCGACTCGCGGACGTCCTCGTCCCGGGGGCGGATGTGGGCCCGGATCTCGGCGATCTGCTTGTTCGCGTTGTCGGCGCCCAGGTTGTACGGGTCGAGGTTCGACGGGCGGCCGCTGATCGCGTAGCCACGGACCGCGGTCTCCTGGTCGACCATCGCGGTGACCAGGTTCTCGCCGGCGACCCGCATCGGTCCGGTGCGGTTGAGCAGGTCGTCCACGTACCCGTTGCTGCGGGTCGCGATGATCGCGGCGTAGACACCGAGCGCGGTGAGCAGCACCCCGACGGTCAGGCAGAGGGCGAGGACCCGCGCGCGGAGCGTCCACGTGCGGATGCGGAACAGGTTCACCGGCCATCACCGCGCGAGATCAGGAGCATGGCCACGTCGTCGGCCAGCGGTCCGCCGTTGGCCTGCTCGGCCTGCCCGACCAGCCACGCCGGCAACGCCGCCAGCGGGACGTCGCGCGCGGCCGGTTCGTCGAGCAGGGCGCACAGCCCCTCGATGTCGAGACGTTCGTTGCCCACGCCGGTGTGCCCCTCGATCAGTCCGTCGGTGTAGAGCAGCAGCGACCAGTCCTCGCCGTCGAACCGCACCTCGGAGACCGGCGTCGGCGTCGGGCGGACACCCAGCACGATCCCGGTCCGGGCGGTCACCGGCGTCGCCTTGCCGCCGACCAGCTGCACCGGCGGCGGATGGCCGGCCAGGCGTACCGTCGCGCGGTTGCCGGCCAGATCGATCACGACGGCCGCGACCGTGGCGAACACCTCGCGGGCCCGCCGCTCGGTCATCAGCACCTGCTCGAGCGCGCTGAGCACCTGGTCGTCGGCGACCCCGGCCAGCACCAGGGCGCGCCAGGCCACCCGGAGCTCCACCCCGAGGGCGGCCTCGTCGACGCTGTGCCCGCAGACGTCACCGACGATCAGGTGGAGCTTGTCGTCGCCGACCTGGATGACGTCGAAGAAGTCGCCGCCGAGCAGGCCCATCGCCCGCCCGGACCGGTAGAAGGTGTGCACGGCCACCTTGGTCGTGTCCATCAGCGGTTGCGGGAGCAGGCCGCGTTCCAGGCGCGCCGACTCGGACTGCCGCAACTCGACCTCGCGCAGCCGCCGGGCGTTCTCGTCGGACCGCTTGCGCTCGACCGCGTAGCGCAGGGCCCGGGTCAGCAGCACGCCGTCGACCTGGCCCTTGACCAGGTAGTCCTGGGCGCCCTCGGCGACCGCGGCCACGCCCAGGTGTTCGTCCGAGCGGCCGGTGAGCACGCAGACGGCCGCGCTGCCCGCGATGGCCAGGAAGCGGCGCAGCCCGTCGATGCCCTCGGCGTCCGGCAGGCCCAGGTCGAGCAGCACGCACTGGATGCCGCTGGTCTTGCCGCGTGCCTCGGACAGGCTGCGCGCCACGGTCAGCTCGAACGGGGCGCCGGCCTCTTCGAGCAGCTCACGCACCAGAAAGGCGTCGCCCTCGTCGTCTTCCACGAGCAGGATGCGCAGCCGTTCGGCGCTCAGCGCAGCAGGCGCGACCGGCCCCGTGCGGGGCACGACCGACCGTTCCGTCATGCCGTTTCCCCACTCGACTCCGCCCGTCGTGACATGCAGATCGTGTACCACGGCGGAGAAACTGACAACACAGTCATCCGGCTCCGCCCTCGGCCTGGAGCCGGCGGACATGGTGGGCGATCACTTGACCAAGGATGCCGTGCAACTGACCGCAGTCGGGACAGTGCAGGTTCTCGTCCAGCCGGCGGCCACCGCAGCCGACGCATTCGCCGCGGTCTTCCGGGTCGCGGTAGGCGTCGAGGGCCTTGCACATCGCCCGCACCACATGGTCGCCGACGGTGAAGGTGCGGTCACCGAGCGCCGTGCGGACGGCAATCATTGCCACGGGTGAATCACTCGGTGACGGATCGTAGGGTGCGACCCGGTCGAAGAACTCCGCGATCACGGCGGACGGGTCGAGCGGCTCGGTCACCGCTCCAAGTTATGCCACCCGCGAGAAAGATCACCGGGGTACCCGGCGTCGGGGGGACACGATTAGATGTCACCCATGCGTGACGCCCCCGACCGCGCCCTGGCCCGTCCCCGGCTTCGCCCCCTGGCCGCCCTGCTAGCCCTGCTGGTGCTGGGGGCGGTCGGTTTCCTGGCCGTGTCCTCGTTGCTACCGCCGGCCGCCCGGGACACGTCCGCGCCGGCCCCCGAATTCAGTGCCGGGCGCGCGTTTCAGCACGTCCAGGCGATGTCCACGGCACCGCACCCGGCCGGCAGCGCGGCCAATGACCGGGTCCGCGACTACCTGGTCACCACGCTGCGCGGCGACGGCCTCGACCCGCAGGTCCAGGACACGGTCACCGAGCAGGGCGGGCGGCTGTCCGGCGCCGCGGGCGGGGTCGCGATGGCGCGCGTACGCAATGTGATCGCCACGATCCCGGGCACGGCGTCCACCGGACGGGTGTTTCTGGTCGCGCACTACGACTCCGTGCAGACCGGTCCCGGCGCCAACGACGATCTCGCCGGCGTCTCCACGATCCTCGAGTCGGTCCGCGCGCTGACCGCCTCGGGCCAGCGGCTGCGCAACGACGTGGTGGTGGTGCTGACCGACGGCGAGGAGGCCTGCCTGTGCGGCGCGGAGGCGTTCGTCAAGCAGCACCCGCTGGCCCGCGACGGTGGCGTGGCGCTCAACCTGGAGGCCCGCGGCACCAGCGGCCCGGCGATCACGTTCGAGACCTCGCCGGACGACGAGAAGCTGATCGGGGTGTTCGCGAAGGCGCCGCGCCCGGTCGGCACGTCGTTCGCCGTCGAGGTGTACCGCCTGCTGCCCAACGACACCGACTTCACGCCGTTCCGCGAGTCGGGCTTCCGAGGGCTGAACACGGCGTACATCGACGGCGCGGCGAACTACCACGCACCGACCGACACCGCGTCCCGGATGGACCAGGACAGCCTCGAACACCACGGCGAGAACGCGCTGGCGCTGGTCAAGGAGTTCGGCCGGGGTGACCTGAACGACCTGGAGGCGCCCAGCGACGCCACCTACTTCCCGACGCCGGCCGGGCTCGCGCGCTACCCCGGCTGGCTGGTCTGGCCGATCGCCCTGCTGGCCCTGCTCGCGGTGCTGCGGCTGGGCGCCAGTGCGCGCAAGCGGGGCCTGGTCACCCGGGGCAAGCTGTGGGGCGGTTTCCTGCTCGGCCTGATCCCGTTGCTGGGGGCGCCGGTGCTGGCCCAGTCGCTGTGGCAGGTGGTGACGATCATCCGGCCGGCGTACACCGACCTGCAGATCGACCCGTACCGTCCACTGTGGTTCCGGCTGGGCGCGATCGCGGCCACCGCGTTCGTGGTGTTCGCCTGGTACGCGCTGCTGCGCCGCCGGATGACCCCGGCCGCGCTGACCGTCGGCGGCCTCGGCTGGCTGGCCGTGCTCGGCCTGCTGCTGGCCTGGTTCGCGCCCGGTGGCTCGTACCTCTTCGCCCTCCCGGCCCTGGCCGGCGCGCTGATGGGCCTGCTCGCGATCGCGTTCCGCGGCGGCTGGGGCTCGGTGCTCGTGCTGCTGGCCGGCGGGGCGGTCGCGGTGGTCGTGCTGGTGCCGATGGTGATGCTGTTCTTCCCGGCGCTGGGCATGGTGCTGGCCGCGTCGGGCGCGCTGCTCGGCGTGGCGCTGGGGCTGGCCCTGCTGCCGGTGGTCGACCTGCTGCACCCGGAGGCCGGTGGCCAGCGCGGCCTGGTCGCCCTCCGGTCCCGGCGGCTCGGCGTGCTGCCCTCGCTGCTGGCCCTGCTCGCGATCGTCGGGTGTGGCGCGGCCGGCCTCTACACCGACAGGTTCGACGCGGACCACCCCGAGCCGACCCATCTGATGTACGCGCTGGACACCGACACCGGCCAGGCGCGGTGGCTGAGCGACGAGACGAGGCCGCGCCCGTGGACCGCGCAGTTCGTGGCGGGCTCGAAGCGGCCGGTCGCCGACACGTTGCCCGCGTTCGGCGCCGCGCGCCTGCTGACCGGCCCCGCCAACAGCGCCGATCTGGCCGCGCCGCAGCTCACGGTGGTCAGCGACACCCGCGAGGGCGCGAGCCGGGTGCTCCGGCTGAGGCTTCGATCACAGCGGCCGGTACGCTTCACCGCCCTGCACGTGGCCACCGGCACGACCGTCACCGCCGCCTCGGTCAACGGCCGGGCCATCCCGGCCGACGTCGCGGCCGACGACCGGGACAGCGCGTGGGGCTTCGGTTTTATCTTCTTCGCCGCCCCGCCTGAGGGTGTCGACGTGCTCCTCAGGCTGGAGGGCGCCGCCCCGGCCCGGTTCCGCGCGATGGACGGCAGCGACGGCCTGACCGGCCTCCCCGGCTTCCGCCCCCGCCCGGCCGATGTCGGCGCGGTCGGCTCACACACCTCCGACCTGGTGGCGGTGGCGAAGACCTACACGGTGTAGCCAGGCCGCTGTTCAAAACCCGGCCTAGCGGCCGCGACCACGGCGGCCGCGGCTCTGGGCCGACTCGAACTTGAAGTGGATGAAGAGCCGGCCCCAGTTGTCGCCGTCCTTCTCGACCCGGTGGTAGAGCTGCTTGATCTCCTTCTGGTCGAGGAAGCGGAGCACCTTCTTCTTCAGCGCCCCGCTGCCCTTGCCCGGGATGATCTCGACCAGGGTGGCCTTCTTCTCGATCGCCTCGTCGATGACGCCACGCAGCGCCTTGTCGATCTGCTGGCCCTTGTTGAAGATGTCGTGGAGATCAAGCTTCAGCTTCACGGCACCCAGCCTACGAGTCGTTCTTGCCCAGCCAGGTCTCCACGCGGTGCAGAGCCTCCTGGTAGTCGCCGTGCTCGGTCTTCATCGCCGCGGCCAGCCGCAGGTGGGGCAGCGCCTCACGGAATCGGCCGGCCCGTTCGAGGGTCCGGCCGAGCACGTGGTGTGCGTAGTGGTCCGAGGGATCGTGCTCGATCAAGGCCCTCAGCTGGGCCTCCGCCCCGGCCAGCTGGGCCGAGTTGAAGTAGGCCCGGGCCAGTAACTGGCGTACCGCGGTGTTCCGCGGTTCCGCCTCGACGATGGGTTCGAGCATCCGGGCGGCGCTCAGCGGGTCGCCCGACTCGAAGGTGAAGGTCGCCCTGCGGTACTCCTCGAGAAGATCCACGACCGCCTCCAAGTCCGGGAATTCGAGAACACCAACGCTGGCACAACATCGAGCCAACGGCGAGCGCCCGCCTTCTCCGGCTTACCGACAAATCCCCGTAAACGGCAACTTCTGCGCCGCAGAATGCCTGCGTGGGGGACTTTCCGATCAATCTGGTCCAGGCGCCCCGGCGTCCGACGTTCGGACGGCTCAAGGCGGCCGCGATCGTCCTCACCACGCTGGCCATGTGCCTGCCGCTGACCGGCGCGGACGCCTCGCCCAGGGTCACCTCGCCAGCGTTCGCGATCCAAGGGATCAACGAGATCCCGTCGCCGCCGGCCGGGCGCAGCTGGGCGCCGGCCTTCCGTACCGCGAAGGGCCTGAACCTGGTCGCGTCGGTGAGAGAAAGAACGTTCTTTCTCCATACGGCCGGCGGCGACGTCGACTTCCTGCCCGGCGTGAACCTGGGCAGCACCACGCCCGGCCACCTGCCCGGCGAGCTGTCGATCACCCGGGAGCAGTACCGCACCTGGCTGGCCGCGATGGGCTGGCTGGGATTACGCGTCGTCCGCGTCTACACGATCCACCCGCCCGCCTTCTACCAGGAGCTGGCCCGGCACAACCGGGCCAACCCGGACCGGCCGCTCTACCTGATGCAGGGCGTCTACTTCCCGGACGAGTCGTACGTCGGGAAGCGGAACCTTTATGACAAAGCCGTGACGGACGCGATGAAGGGCGAGATCCGGGACGCGTCGAACGCCGTGGCGGGCGCGCTGACCCGGGCGCAGGCGCGCGGCCGGGCGAGCGGCACCTGGGACACGGACGTCACACCCTGGCTGGCCGGTTGGATCGTCGGCGTCGAGCTCGACCCCTACGCCGCCCACGCCTCGGACCAGCGCAACGCCACCGCGCCCACGATCAAGGGCAGGTTCTTCACGAGTACGCCGGAAGCGTCGCCGACCGAGCGCTGGCTCGCCGCCCGGATGAACGAGGTCGCCACCGAGCAGGCGAAACGTGGCCTGAGCCAGCCGATCGCGTTCACCAACTGGCCGACCACCGACCCGCTGCGGCACCCCGAGGAGCCGCTGCCGCAGGAGGACCTGCTGCAACTCGACGCCAACCACGTGCGGGCCACCGCGGCATGGCCGGCCGGCACCTTCGCCAGCTATCACGCCTACCCCTACTACCCGGACTTCCAGCGCCACGAGCCGGGCCTGCAGACCTTCCGGTATCGCGGGCGCTCCGACCCGTACGCCGGCTATCTGGATCGTCTGAAGAAGCATCACGGGACCATGCCGGTGCTGGTGACCGAGTTCGGCGTGCCGTCGGCGATCGGGTCGGCGCACCACTCGCCGCTCGGCCGCGGCCAGGGCGACCACAGCGAGCGTGAGGCCATGCGGATCGACGCCGAGCTGCTGCGGCTGATCCGCGACGTGGGCCTGGCCGGCGGCTTCCTGTTCGGGTGGGCCGACGAGTGGTTCAAGTTCACCTGGAACACCATCGAGCACCAGGACGGCGAGCGGCGGCAGCTCTGGCACGACCCGTACACCAACGAGCAGCACTTCGGGCTGATCGCGGTGGACGCGGCCGGCCCTCCGGACACGCCGCCCAGATTCCTGTTCGACACCGAGGGCGGCTGGCCGGCCCGCCGGGTCGACGCGCGGGTCGACGAGTCGTACCTGCGGCTCCGGGTCCGGCTCGGCGACCCGGCGCCGAGCGCCCTCACGCTGTCCTTCGACGTGCTGCCGGCGGTGAACGGGCCGCCGCCGCCCGGGTCGGCCGACCCGACCGGGGACGCGGCGCTCACCTTCGACCTGGTCAACCGCACCGGGCAGGCGTACCTCCGGCAGCTGTTGGACCCGCTGCCGCTCGACTACCGCGCGGCCGCCTCGGCCCGCGGACCGGCGCCGGCCGGCTGGCGCCGCTTCGAGCTGGTGGTCAACCGGGACCTGATCGTGCCGAGCACCGGCCAGAAGCTGCCGGCCGAGATCATCAACGCCGGCGCGCTGCGCTACGGAAGCTGGACCCCCGGCGCCGACAGCCGGTCGCTGTGGCGGCGCGAGGGCGACGACCTGATCGTCCGGGTGCCGTGGGCGCTGCTCGGGTACGCCGACCCGTCCGCGCACATGGTCGGGGTGCCGCGCGGGGGTTCGCTGTCGCTGGTGGTCAGCCCCGGCGCCGGGGTGACCGTCTCGGCCTCCGGCACCGACCAGTTCGTCGGCGACGTGAGCTGGGTGAACTGGAACCGGCCGTACTGGACCGAGCGGCTCAAGGCGGGCGCGTCGCAGGTGCGGGACGCGGCCTTCGAGGTCACCCGGCCCTGACCTTCGCCTTTCTCACCAGCAGCGCGGCCAGGCCGAGGGCGATCAGCAGGAAGCCCAGCGCGACGGTCGGTGGCACGAGCACCTCCGAGGTCGTGTCCGGCAGCTTCTCGGCCGCTCCGCCGGCGCCCGGTTCCGGGCTGTCGCTGGCCGGCGGGGCGAGGCCGGGCTTCGAGGTGGCGAACTCGCTCAGCGCGGTGCCGTCGGTGGCGTAGGTGAAGACCGTCAGGTCGTACGCCCGGCCGTTGGTCAGACCGGTCAGGTCGCAGCCCGTGCCGGTGGCCGCCTCGACCGTGCAGAACGCCTCGTACCCCGAGGTCACGGCCAGGTAGGCGAGGAAGTCGCCGGACCCGAAGTCGGTCGCCGGCCGCCACGACACCCGCAGGCCGCCGTTGAGGGGCACGGCCCGCACGCCGGTCACGGCCGAGGGTGAGCGCGGCAGACCCTCAACCCTGAGGGGTACGCGACTCGCGCCGCTCGCCCCGGCCCCGAGCCGGCCGGCGCCGTCGTTGCCCCAGCAGTACGCGATGTAGCGCCGATCGAGGGCGCAGGAGTGCTGGTCCCCACTATCCAGATCACGCAGCTCGTTATCCGAATCAAGTCTGGTCGGTACGAGTCGATCGGCCGTGCCGCCGTTGCCCAGCTGACCCTCCGCGCCCGTGCCCCAGCACCAGCCGGCCTGCTGTATGTCCACGCCACAGACATGCTCGCCACCGACCGCCACCTGCCGGAACCCCGGGCCGCCGGCCGCCTTCGGCCGGTTCTCCTGGCCGGTCGCGGTGCGCCCCCAGCAGGATGCCCGCCCGTCCTCGCCGACCGCACAGGACTGCTGCTTGCCGACCGCGATCTGGCGCACCGCCACGTCGTTCAGCGGCCCACTGGTGGCGATCCGCACCGGCCGCCCGGCGTCGGTGGCGGCGCCGTCGCCCAGCTGGCCCCGGTCCCCCGCGCCCCAGCACCAGGCCACACCGTCCGCAGTCGCCGCGCACGTGGTGTTGCCACCGGCCGCGATGTCGACCACCGGATCGGTCAGCCCGGTCGCGTCCGACACCCGCAGCGGCTCGTTCGAGTCCGTCGTCCCGCCCGTACCCAGCTGGCCCTCGGCGTTGCGGCCCCAGCACCAGGCCGCGCCCTGCTCGTCGATCGCGCAGCTGTGGTTCTCGCCGGTGGTCACCTCGACCAGCAGGAAGCCCGCCGGGAACCGCACCGCCACCGGGGCGTCCCGGTCGTTGGTGTCACCGGCGCCCAGCTGACCCGAGGAATTGTCACCCCAGCAGAACACCGCGCCGTTGTGCTCCAGCGCGCAGGTGTGCTCCTCGCCCGCGTCCACCTGCACGACCACCGGCATCCCGCTCGGCGCGCTCACCGGAACGGCCCGGCTCACGCTGGTCAGCGGCGGGCCGTCACCGAGTTGGCCGTCGCTGTCGCTGCCCCAGCAGTAGACCCGGCCGACGCTGGTCGTCGCGCAGGAGTGCGCCCGGCCCGCGGTGATCGAGGCGCTGCCGACGGTGGCCGCGCGCACCGAGTCCGTGGTCAGGCCGTCCGGCCAGGCGTCCCCACTGTCCGCCGCGATCGCGGGGGTGGGCGGCAGGGTTGCCACGGCGGCCACCAGCAGGGCGATGACGCGTGCCAACCCGATCTCCCAGCGCTCGGTTCCAGGACCGGCGCAATCCTGCCCGCTTCACACCGTTTCATCCCGTTTCGACACACCCGGGGCGGCATCGGCCATCATCCCGACACTGCGAATCGTGTCGGCCGCGCTCACCGACGCCCCCGCACCCGGCCGCGTCGTCGCGACCTGCCCCGGCCCGATCACGGCGGCCAGACCCACCGCGGCACTCAGCGCCACCACCGACATCCGCCGGCTCATCGTCTTCGTCATGACCACGACCATTCCGGCGTACGGTGTCCGCGCGCTGTGCGAAACCGCAGCTCCGCCTATGTCCCGGCCGCACAGGTGATACACAGGGAACGGAAAGGGCGGACATAGCCGCGCCCGCGAGAGTGGGAGCCATGACGATGGCGAACCCCGACACGAGCACCGAACTCCGCCGCCCCGACGGCGGGCCGGTCCGGGTGCTCGTCGTCGACGACGAACCGACCCTGGCCGAGCTGCTCTCGATGGCCCTCCGCTACGAAGGGTGGGACGTGCGCAGCGCCGGCGACGGCATGACCGCCGTGCGAACCGCCCGCGACTTCCGGCCGGACGCCGTCGTGCTCGACATGATGCTGCCCGACATCGACGGGCTGGAGGTGCTGCGCCGGCTGCGCGGCGAGACCCCCGACGTGCCGGTGCTGTTCCTCACCGCCAAGGACTCCGTCGAGGACCGCATCACCGGGCTCACCGCCGGCGGCGACGACTACGTGACCAAGCCGTTCAGCCTGGAGGAAGTGGTGGCCCGGCTGCGGGGGCTGATGCGCCGGATGGGCCGCTCGCCCCTGCGCGCCGAGTCGCAACTGCACGTCGGCGACCTGACCCTGGACGAGGACAGCCACGAGGTGCGCCGGGGCGGCGACCTGGTCACGCTCACCGCGACCGAGTTCGAGCTGCTGCGCTACCTGATGCGCAACCCGCGCCGGGTGCTCAGCAAGAGCCAGATCCTCGACCGGGTGTGGAACTACGACTTCGGCGGCCAGGCCAACGTGGTCGAGCTCTACATCTCGTACCTGCGCAAGAAGATCGACGCCGGCCGGACGCCGATGATCCACACCATGCGCGGCGCCGGCTACGTCCTGAAGCCGGCCGACTGACGTGCCCTCCCCCGGCATGGTGCCTATAGGTGCGCAGAGCAGCTCTGCGCACCCCGAGGCACCACCACGCCATCCGGCGCGCCGGCTCAGCCCACGGAGCTGGCCGCTGCGTACCCGGCTGGTCGCGATCCTGATCGCCTTGCTCGCGGCCCTCGGTCTGCTGGTGGGCGCGACGGCGCAGATCTTCCTGCACAAGACCCTCTACGACCGGGCCGGCGACCGGCTCGACGAGGCGACCTCGCGGATCAGGCCACCGGGCGGCCGCAACCGGCCGTTCAACAACGACTCGGTGAACTACCTCAAGAATCACCCACCGCCCGGCCTGCAGGCGGGCAACATCGTCGTGATCTGGGGCCCCGATCCGAACACCGGCACCCCCGGTGTGTTCGGCGGCAAGGTCGAATACACCCAGCCGAGCTCCGACGAGAGCTTCGAACCCGGCGACTTCGGCAGCTATGAGGGCCTGCCCACGGAGGCCGAGAACAAGCTCGCCGCGCTGGCGCCCAACGGTGAACACGTGGTGGTCGACCTGGGCGATCGCGGCGACTACCTGGTGAGTTCCCAGTTCGTGAGCTCCCAGTTCGTGCCGAACCAGGTCATCGTCGTCGGGTTACCGCTGGCCGAGACCCAGAACACGCTGCTCTCGGTTGGGCTGGTCATCGGCGGCGGGATCCTGCTGTCGCTGGTCGCAGCCGGGCTGGCCGGGGCGTACATCGTCCGGCGTACCCTCATGCCCTTGAATCGGGTTGCGGCGACCGCGACGCGCGTCTCCGAACTGCGGCTCGACCGCGGCGAGGTCGACCTGGCGCAGCGGGTGCCGGCCGAGGACACCGACGCGCGCACCGAGGTCGGCCAGGTCGGCGCGGCGCTCAACCGGATGCTCGACCACGTCGGCAGCGCGCTCGAGGCCCGACACCAGAGCGAGACGCAGGTACGCCAGTTCGTCGCCGACGCCAGCCACGAGCTGCGCACCCCGCTCGCCGCGATCCGCGGGTACGCCGAGCTCAGCCGCCGCAGCCGGCAGCCCGTCCCGGAGGAGGTCGGGCACGTGCTGCGCCGGGTCGAGTCCGAGGCGCTGCGGATGACCGCGCTGGTCGAAGACCTGCTGCTGCTCGCCCGCCTCGACTCCGGGCGGCCGCTCGAACACACCCCGGTCGACCTGACCATGCTGGTGGTCGACGCGGTCAGCGACGCGCACGCGGCCGGTCCGCGGCACGACTGGCAGCTGGCCCTGCCCGAGGAGCCGGTCAGCGTGATCGGTGATGCGGCGCGGCTCCACCAGATCCTGGCCAACCTGCTGGGCAACGCGCGTACGCACACCCCCGAAGGCACCACCGTGACCGTCGGGGTGAGCGCGACCGACCGCGAAGCCGCCCTGACCGTGACCGACCGCGGCCCGGGCATTCCCGCCGACCTCCAGCCGCACATCTTCGAGCGCTTCGCGCGGGGGGACAGCTCTCGGTCGCGGGCGGCCGGCAGCACCGGGCTGGGGCTGTCCATCGTGCACGCGGTGGTGACCGCGCACGGCGGCACGGTGGCGGTGCGGTCGGAGCCGGGCCGCACCGAGTTCACCGTGCGGCTGCCGCTGGAACCGCGGTCACCAGGGGCGGCGGCGGAGCCCGTCCATCAGGACGTCACGGAGGTCCTCCAGTAGCGCGCCGGCTGCCTCGCCGTCGCTCACGTGCAGCTCCAGCGGCACCGACTCGCGGTCGCGGCCGACGATCACATCGAGCGCGCAGAGGGCCCGCCCGGCCAGTTCGGGGCTCACGCTGGGCAACGCGGCCCGGGCCAGGCGATGGTCCAGCCAGCTTCGCCCGTACGCCGCCGGCAGACCGGCCGCGACCACCGCGATCGCCGTGATCGCCTGGGTGGGCGGAATCTCGCCGAGCAGCACGGTCGGCGTCTCCCAGACCCGGGCCACGACCGTGGCGACGGCCTGGAACCGCTCGCGGGGCGACAGCTCGAGCAACTCGTCGAGCAGATTGGGGGCCGAGACCTCGTTCATGTTCCCATCGGACCACAGGCGGACCTGGTTGCCCATAACCCGGCGGGCGTACATCCGTGTACTGTGTTGGCGTGTCCCGTTGGTATCGGTGGTTTACGAGGCCGGCTCAGCCGGTGTCCTCGGTTGTAACCTCCTGACCTGAGACACCCACCAGAGCCGGCCAAGGCAGCGACAACAATGTCGCTGCCTTTTCGTTTGCGAAAAACAAGCCGGCTCACGCTGTCAGGCGCCCGGCGGAAAGGTTGTTGTCATGACCATCCCCGAGGTGCAGCGGGTCCGGGATCAGCGCATCGCGACCGCCGTCCCGCTGATGAGCCCCGCCCTGCTCCACCACGAGCTGCCGCTCACCGAAGATCTGCACGACGCGGTGCTGGCCGGCCGGCGTCAGGTCGAAGCGGTGCTCCAGGGCCGAGATCCACGGCTGCTGGTCGTCGTCGGGCCGTGCTCGGTGCACGACCCGGAGGCCGCCGGCGAGTACGCCTCACTTCTGCGGGACGCGGCCGATCGCCTGGCCGACGACCTGCTCATCGTGATGCGCGTGTACTTCGAGAAGCCCCGCTCCACGGTCGGCTGGAAGGGCCTGATCAACGACCCGGCGCTGGACGGCACCGGTGACGTGTCCACCGGCCTGCGGGTGGCCCGGCGACTGCTGCTCGAGGTGGTCCGCCGCGGCCTGCCGGTGGCCGTCGAGTTCCTCGACCCGATCACCCCGCAGTACATCGCCGACACGGTGGCCTGGGGCGCGATCGGCGCCCGCACGGTCGAATCCCAGGTGCACCGCCAGCTCGCCAGCGGCCTGTCCATGCCGATCGGCATGAAGAACCGCCCCGACGGCAGCATCAGCACCGCCATCGACGCGATCAACGCGGCCGCCGCCCCCCACGTCTTCCCCGGCATCGACTTCTCGGGCACTCCGGCGATCCTGCACACCACCGGGAACCCCGACTGCCACCTGGTCCTCCGCGGCGGAGGCGGCCGGCCCAACTACTCGGCCGCCGACGTGGCCCGGTCCCTGACCCTGCTCGGCCAGGCCGGCCTGCCCGAGCGCCTGGTCATCGACTGCTCCCACGGCAACAGCAACAAGGACCACCTGCGCCAGCCCCTGGTCGCCGACGACGTGGCCCAGCAGGTGGAGGCCGGCCAGCCCGGCATCTCCGGCGTGATGCTGGAGAGCTTCCTGGTCCCCGGCCGCCAGAACCTCGGCGACAACCTGACCTACGGCCAGTCGGTGACCGACGCCTGCATGGGCTGGGACACCACGGTCGAGGTCCTCGAACGCCTGGCCACCGCCTCGGCCAAGCGCCGCGCCGCCTGACCCCGCGGTCGTCCACAGGCGGACCCGCTTGTGGACGACCGCCGCCGATCGTCGTGCCCCGCGCTACATTCCAGACCCACCCAGTGCCGGGGCGGGGGAGGCGGCGGCTCGTCGCGCAGCGCAACCCACCCCTACCGAGGCGGGGTGCGGCTGCGGCTGTTCAGCCGACCTGCGGGAACAGGGATGCGAAGCGGGACAGGTAGAGGGGCCAGCCCTCGTCGTGGCGGACGCCGTCGCGGAGGGACTCCCAGCCTGGGCCGTGGCGGTCGAGGTTGCGGTGTTCCAGGTCGACCCGGGTTCGGCTGGGAGATTCGGCGGTGAAGCGGACCTCGACCTCGCTGGCGTTCTCGGGGTCTTGTTCCAGTTGCCAGGTCGGGCCGATGTCCCAGGTGAAGAGCACGCGGTGGGGTGGGTCGTAGGCCAGGACGCGGGCCCAGCGGCATTCGGTGCCGTCCTCGGCCCGGTCGTAGATGTGGCCGCCGACCCGGGGCTCGAAGACGGTCTCGGTGATCGGGGACGACAGCAGGTTGTGCTCGCGCGGCTTGACATCACCGAATCGCTCGGTGAACACCGCGAACGCCTTCTCGATCGGCGCCTCGACGACGATCTGCCGGATGACGACGGTGTCGCTCATTCCTTCTCCTCCGCAATGTCCTTGAAGCCGTCCAAGGCGCGGCTCCAGTAGGTGTCGAGCTGGTCCCGCAGCGCGGCCACGCCGGCGGGGTTGAGCCGGTAGACCCGGCGGGTGCCGGCGGCCCGGTCGGTGACCAGGCCCGCATCCTTGAGCACCTTGAGGTGTTGCGAGACGGCGGGGCGGCTGATCGGCAGCACCTCGGCGATCTCCCCGACCGCCCGTGGACGCTCGGCCAGGCAGGCGACGATCGCCCGTCGGGTCGGGTCGCCGAGTGCGTCCCATCCGTCGTCGGCTTGGTAAGTAACCACGAACGGTAAGCTACGACTTACCGAGTCGCCACGTCAAGGCCCCACGACCCGGCATGACCCGGCGGCGAGAAGCGGCCTGGACCACCCGCGGCCCGGCGCGTCGACGGCGGGACTCTTCTGCGCCCGTACCCGGGAATGAACCTCACAGAATCCGCACAGGGCAACCACAAGGCGCCGACAGAGCGCGCGCCGAGAGTGACGGGGTCAGCTTGAAACCCTGCCCGAAGGACTCCGATGACCACGACGATGCCGGCTCCGCCGCTCGCGCCGCCGAACCCGCCGGCGCCGGGCCGAAAGCGCAACCTCCTGTTCGGAAAACCCGGCGACCCGCGCTGGGTGCGACCCTCATTGCTCGCGTTGCTGCTGGTGACCGGCCTGCTCTACCTGTGGGGCCTGGGCGAGTCGGGGTGGGGGAACGCGTTCTACTCCGCCGCCGTGCAGGCCGGGTCGGAGAGCTGGAAGGCCTTCTTCTACGGCTCGTCGGACGCGGCCAACTCGATCACCGTGGACAAGACGCCGGCCTCGCTGTGGGTGATGGCGCTGTCGGTGCGGCTGTTCGGGCTGAGCTCGTGGAGCATCCTGGTGCCGCAGGCGCTGATGGGCGTGGCCACCACGGGACTGCTGTTCGCCACGGTGCGCCGGTGGTACGGGCCGGCGGCGGGGCTGCTCGCGGGGGCGGTATCGGCGCTGACCCCGGTGGCGGTGCTGATGTTCCGGTTCAACAACCCGGACGCGCTGCTGGTGCTGCTGATGGTGGCCGCGGCGTGGGCGATGACCCGGGCGCTCGAGGACGGGCGCACGAAGTGGCTGGTCTGGGCCGGGGTGTTCATCGGCTTCGGCTTCCTCACCAAGATGCTGCAGGTGCTGCTGGTGGTGCCGGCGTTCGGGCTGGCGTATCTGCTGTTCGGGCCGTGGGGTGTCAAGAAGCGCATCGTGCAGCTGCTGGTGGCGGGCCTGGCGATCGTGGTGTCGGCCGGCTGGTGGATCGCCATTGTGGAGTTGGTGCCGGCGTCGATGCGGCCGTACATCGGCGGCTCCCAGAACAACAGCATCCTGGAGCTCACCCTCGGCTACAACGGCCTCGGCCGGCTCAACGGTGAGGAGACCGGCAGCGTCGGTGGCGGCGGCGGCGGCGGGGGCGGCTTCGGCGGGGGCTGGGGCTCGACCGGGCTGACCCGGATGTTCGACGCGTCGCAGGGCGGTCAGGTCTCGTGGGTGCTCCCGGCGGCGCTGATCCTGCTGGTGGCCGGCCTGGTGCTGACGCTGCGGGCGGCGCGCACCGACCGGCTGCGCGCGGGGCTGGTGCTGTGGGGCGGCTGGCTGGTCGTCACCGGCCTGGTGTTCAGCTTCATGCAGGGCATCTTCCACGCGTACTACACGGTCGCCCTCGCACCGGCGATCGGCGCGGTGGTCGGCATCGGCGCGGCCCTGACCTGGCGCGCCATCCGCAAGCGGTCGACGTCCTCCAACCCCGCGGCATCTTCCTCCATGGTGGACGGATACGCGGCTCCGACCTGGCAGGCGCCGTTCGCAACGGTGATGCTGGCGCTCGCCATCGGGGTCAGCGCCTGGTGGTCGTTCACGATGCTCGGCTGGAGCACGGACTTCCTGCCGTGGCTGCGCTGGGTGGTCCTGGTCGGCGGGCTGGCCGCGGCGGTCGGCACGCTGGGTCTGATGCGGCTGCCGATGCGGGTGGCCGCGGTGATCGCCGGGGTCGCGCTGGGTGCCACGCTGGCCGGTCCCGCGGCGTACGCGGTGCAGACCGCCGCCGAGCCGCACACCGGGTCCATCCCCTCCGCGGGGCCCGCGGTTCAGGGCGGCTTCGGTGGTGGGCCGGGCGGACGTGGTGGCCCCGGCGGCGGCGGGATGCGCGGCGGCTTCCCCGGTGGCTTCCCCGGTGGCTTCCCCGGTGGCGGCGGGTTCCCGGGCGGCGCGGCTCCGGGCGGCGCGGCTCCGGGCGGCGGCTTCGGCGGCCGGCCGGGTGGCGGCGGCATGGGCGGGCTGCTCAACGCCGCGACCGTCTCCGACCAGATGAAGTCCCTGCTCGAGCAGAATGCCGACGACTACACCTGGGCGGCCGCGGCCGTCGGTTCGCAGAACGCGTCCGGTTACCAGCTCGCCACCGGGAAACCGGTCATGGCGATCGGCGGCTTCAACGGCAGCGACCCATCGCCCACCCTGGAGCAGTTCAAGCAGTACGTCGCCGACGGCAAGGTGCACTACTTCATCGGTGGCGGCGGCTTCGGTGGCGGCGGCCGGGGCGGCAACAACTCCGGCGGCAGCTCGCAGATCTCCTTGTGGGTGCAGGAGAACTTCACCGCCCAGACGATCGACGGTGTCACGGTCTACGACCTGACCCAGCCGTAGTGACCACTTCGCGTCGGCCCGCTCAGGCGGCTCTCCATCCGGAGGGCCGCTTGAGCGGCGCGTGGTGCCTATACGCGCTCAGATCGGCCTGGCCATCAGCCGCCAGCTCACCGAAGCCATGGGCGGCGCCATCGGCGTCGACAGCGAACCCGGCCAGGGCAGCA
>NZ_JBFBAA010000014.1:0-226465 GCF_040682035.1 Actinoplanes sp. NPDC051470 | reverse complement strand
TGCCGATGATAGTGCGGTGAGATACACGCGAAAATGGTTACCGACGGCCGCCGCGGCGAGCGCCGAGGCCGGCGCCCTGAGCGCGGCGATGAGCACCGCCGAGCAGACCCTGGCCCAGGCCCGGGCCGACCTGGCCGGGTCCACGCCCGACCCGATCGGCGTCACCGCCCGGCTCCAGGCCGCCGACGCCGGGCTGGACCAGGCGCTCGCCGACGCGCGGGACGTGGCCGAGCGCGCCGCCCGGGCCCGCAGCCTGCTGGCCCAGGCCCTGCCGGTGGCGCGGGCCGAGGTGGCCGCGGCGAACAGCTACATCACCACCCGGCGGGGCGCGGTCAACACCAGCGCCCGGTCCACGCTGGCCGAGGCGGAACGGCACCTCGCCCTGGCCGAGAGCCTGGCCGCGGCCGACCCGGTGACCGCCGTGACCGAGGCGCAACGGGCGCAGAGCCTGGCCGCGACGTCCAGCCGGAACGCGCGGAACGACGTGCTTCGCTTCGGCGAGGGCTACGTCCCGGCGGCCCCGGCCGGCGACGACTCGCTGTTCGGGGCGTTTCTGGGCGGGCTGCTGACCGGGGAGAGCAACAGCCGGGGCGGTTACCGGAGCCGGTCGCGCGGCGGCAGTTCGTGGAGCGGCGGCGGCTTCGGCGGCAGCGGCTCCCGGAGCCGCCGGACGAGCGGTGGCGGGCGCGGCGGCGGGCGGCGGAGCAGCGGGGGCCGCTTCTGACCCGGGGCTAGGAGGAGCCCTCGAGGAACTGGTCGCAGAGCTTGGCCAGCTGTTTGACCTGTGCGGGGGTCAGCCGGTCGAAGACGTACTGCTGCACGGCCTCGGCGTGGCCGGGCGCCGCCTCGACGATCTTGCGGTGCCCGGCGTCGCTCAGGACGGCGATCTGGACGCGGCCGTCCTCGGGGTCGCGCTCACGGCGTACCCATCCCTGGGCCTCGAGCCGAGCGACCACGTGCGACAGCCGGGAGAGCGAGGCCGTCGCCTTCTTCGCGAGCTTGCTCATCGCGAGGCGGCGGTCCGGCTCCTCGGACAGGCTGGCGAGCACCAGGTAACCCATATGAGTCAAACCGGCGTCCCGCTGCAGTTGCCCCTCGAGCGCGGCGGGCAATCTGAACAGGACGGAAACGAACCGGCGCCAGGTCTGCTGCTGCTCGTCGGTCAACCACCGTGGCTCGTCCATGGATGGCAGGTTAGTTAAACGTCATCGTGGCGGCATCGCCCGGGTGGGCAGGTTGTGAAGCCGAGGTCGCACAAACGGGCAGCTCGATCGACATGGTTGAACGTCACAGTTACTCTGCTCGAGGACTCAACCCCAGGCACGGCGCCGGAACCGGCTGGCTGGGGGGCCTCGGCCGGTTCCGGCGCCGGTAACAACTGTTACGAGTTGGGCGGCTCGTCCTTGCCCTCCTCCTCGAGCCGGTCGGCTTCCTCCTTCGTCTTGTGCACCGCGCCGTCGGCGTGCTCGGCCGGGCCGTAGACGGTGTAGAGGACCAGCGGGTTCGGCCCGGCGTTGACGAAGTTGTGCTTCTTGCCGGCCGGCACCACGACCAGGTCGCCCTGCTCGACGTTGCGCGTCTCGCCGCCGACCTTGGCCTTGGCCATGCCGCTGACGAACGTGAGGATCTGGTCCACCTCGTGGACCTCCTCGCCGATCTCACCGCCCGGCGGGATCGTCATGACGACAAGCTGCGTGTGCTCGCCGGTCCACAGGACCCGGCGGAAATCGGGGCTCTTCTCGGCCTCGGTAGCGATCGTCCACTTCTCCATGCCTCCACGCATACCCCAAACGGGGCGCGGGAGAACCCGGTTCAGGACTGCCGAAGTCGCGCGGGTGAAAGAGGCGTCGGCCGGCCGACGTGGTAGCCCTGGACGAAGTCGACGCCCAGCTCACGCAGGAGGCGGAGGGTCGGCTCGTCCTGCACGAACTCGGCCACGGTGTGTATGCCGTACGCCTGGCAGACCTGCACCAGCGCCCGCACCAGCACCTGGTCCTGTGGGTTCTTCACCAGGCTCACGACGTACTCCCCGTCGATCTTGACCAGGTCGATCGGGAAGATCCGCAGGTAGCGGAACGACGCGTA
The DNA here is from genome assembly GCF_040682035.1 of Actinoplanes sp. NPDC051470. Lineage (NCBI taxonomy): Bacteria > Bacillati > Actinomycetota > Actinomycetes > Micromonosporales > Micromonosporaceae > Actinoplanes > Actinoplanes sp. NPDC051470. Next base: position 224,380 of record NZ_JBFBAA010000014.1, on the reverse strand, counting down.
CCCCGACCCGAAGTCGTCCAGGGCCAGCTCGCAACCCAGGTCACGGACCCGGTCGGCGAAGTGTCGCGCCTCGGAGAGGTTGCCGATCAGCGCGGTCTCGGTGATCTCGAAGGTGAGCTGCTCGGCGTTCACCCCGTAGCGCTCGATGAGCCGCTCCACCTCGCCGGTGAGGCGCGGGTCGCCGACCGAGCGTCCGGACAGGTTGATCTGCAGGTTGAGGTCGTGGTGCTCGGCGGCCAGCTGCATCGCCCGCTCGACCACCCACAGGTCGATGTCGAAGATCGCGTCCAGCCGCTCGGCGATGTCGAGCACCTGGCTCGGCGACTGCGGCCCGTCGTGCTCGTCGAGGATGCGCAGCAGCAGCTCGTGCCGGACGACCTGGTTGGTCTGCAGGTCGAGGATCGGCTGGGAGTAGAGCGTGAAGCGATCGGTGCCGAGCGCGTCGGCCACCCGCTCGCGGTACGAGCCCTGCCGGTCGCGGGCGGGCACCGGGTGTGGCACCTGGGTGAGCGGCCGGTCGGCGTGCCGGGCCTGCCGCCACGCCTGCTCGGCGTCGATCAGCAGGTCGTGGCTGCCGGTGTCGCCGCCGGGCTGGAAGCGGACCAGCCCGGCCCAGGCCTTGGCCCGGGACCAGGCGTCCGGCAGCACGAACGGGTGAGCGCGCAGCGACTCGACGAAGAGGTCGGCCTGCCGCCGGGACAGGGCCCAGGACGCGCCGGCCAGGAGCACGCCGATCTCGCTGGGGCCGACCCGGCCGAGGAGATCGGCCGGGCGGACCAACCCTTCGAGTACGCGCGCCGCGCGATGGAGCAGGTCGGCGTTGCGTTCCGGCCGCTGCGTCCCGCCCCCGTCCCGCGGCCGGTCGTCCGGCTCGATCCGGATGACCAGCACCGCTCCCCCGCCGCTGCGCAGGGCCCGGTCGAGTTCGTCGGCGAACCCGGCCCGGGTCAGCAACCCGGTGGCCGGGTCGGGGTCGGAGATCGAGGTCTGCACGGTCTCGCCGCGCCGGGCCAGCCGGGCCACCTCGCGGCGGGCCCGTTCCCGGGCCGAGACGTCGGTGATGATGCCGCGGATGCCGCGGATCGTGCCGTCGGGGCCGGGCACCGACTCGAGCCGGACGTCCACGTCGAACCAGCCGCCGTCGGCCCGGACCAGCCGGACCGTGGTGTGCACGGTGTCGTGCGTGCTCCAGACCCGGGTCAGGGCGGTGAGCGCGGTGGCCTGGTCGTCGCGGTGCACGTACCGGGCCAGCACCTGCCGGCTGACCTCGTGCTTGTCGGGCGAGCGGCCGACCATCGTGCTGAGTCCCTCGGACCAGACCACGGTGTCGCCGGCCGCGTCGTAGGTGAACCAGGAGTCCATCGGGGCGGGTTTCCGGGCGCGGCTGCGGGGCGAGGGAAGGGTACGCGGAATGCGTTCGTTCGGTGCCGTCACGTACTCGCTCGCCCCCTCCTGCCTGTGTCGACCGTTGCCCTCACCTATTACGACCCGTCACGGCACGGGTTTACAGGGGGCATCGTGGCCAATATTTTCGCGGATCACCCAACAAAACAATGATCTGCGGTTTCTCGGCCGAACGGGGACCTGTTATAGCCGATCGGATGACCACCACACCGTGTGCCGCAGGTCTCCGTCTACCGTCGAATCCATGACAGACAGTCACAACGAGTGCCGATCGCGGAACCGAACGCTACACCCGCCACGCAGGGCACCGCTGGATGAGCGGAAAGTGACCGGGAGATAAGGTCGAAACCGTGGGCATCATCCGGGACATGCAGCGCGAGCACGCCACCCAGACCGCCGCACAGCAGCGGGCGGGCACGGCAGCGACGCAGCAACGTGAACTCATCCGCCGCAACCACGACCTGGCCGTGGCGGCCGCCCAGCAAGCGGCTCGGAACGCCGAGCGACAACGGGAACGCCAACGCCTGTACGCGGAGGCACGAAGCGCCGACGCCGCGTCACTGAACGCCGACGTGCGGGCCCGCCTGTCCGACCTCGACGCCCTGCTGTTGTCCACTCTCGACGTGGACGACCACATCGACCTCGACCGGTTCAAGAAGCCGCTGCAGGTGCCACCGTTCGACCCGGGCCCGCTGGGCCGGCCCCACCCCGAACCGTCATGGGACAGCTACGCTCCGCCCGAACCGCGCCGGCTCGGCAAGGTGCTGGTCGGCGAGAAGTCCCATCAGCAGCACACGGCGAACGCGCGGCAGGCCTACGAGCAGGCGCGCGAACGGTGGATGGAGGCGGAGACCCGCCGGCGGCAGCAACTGGCGGCGCGTCAGCGGGCGTACGAGCAGAAGATCAAGAAGTACGAAGCCAAGATCGCGACCTACAACGCCGAGGTCGACCGGTTCGCCGCGGCGGTGGCGAACGCCGACCCGGCCAGCGTGGTCGAGTACTTCGCGATGGTGCTCGGCAACTCCGTCTACCCGGACGACTTCCCCCAGCACTTCCGGCTCGCCTACCTGCCGAAACAGAAGCACCTGCTGGTCGAGTACCACCTGCCGCCGGTCGAGGTGATCCCGGTGGTCAAGGACTACCGGTACGACCGGGTGCGCGACGACGTGACCGCGGTGCCGCGCGACGAGGCCGAGATCCGCCGCCGCTACACCGAGATCATCGCGCAGGTGTCGCTGCGGACCGTGCACGAGATCGTCGAGGCCGACCGCGGCGGACTGGTCCAGAACGTGTCCTTCAACGGCATCGTGGACACGATCGACCGGCGTACCGGCGAATTCGTCCGGCCCTGCCTGGTCTCCCTGCGTACCCAGCGCGAGGTTTTCGCGGCGATCAGGCTGCGCCGGGTCGATCCGGTGGCGTGCCTCAAACACCTGCAGGCGAACCTCTCCGAGTCGCCCGACGCGCTGGCCGGCGTGACCACGATCCTCGACTTCGACCGCGAGGCCGACCAGGACCTGACCGGCGAGTTCAACGTGCTGGCCGAGATCGACGAGCGGCCCAACCTGCTGGCCATGAGCGACGACGAGTTCGGGCAGACGCTGGCCGACCTGTTCGGCAACATGGGCCTGGAGATGGGCCCGGCCGGGCGGGAGGGCGCGGGGTCGCGCTGGTGGGTCGCGGTCGATCCGCGACCGGTCTTCGGCGGCACGATCGTGGTGTACGCGACCCGCGGCGTCCCGGCTGACGGCGAGACGGCCCGGGCGCTGGCCGAGGAGATGACCGCCACCGGCGCCACCAAGGGCATCCTGGTCACCACCGCCGGTTACGAGCCCGACGCGCTGGAGGTGGCCGCCGGTCGCCCGCTGGAGCTGATCGACGGCACGGCGCTGCTCACGCTGCTGTCCGAGTACAGCCGGCTCAAGGCGCGGCTGGAACCGCCGGACTGATCTCGAGCTCGGCGATGCGCTGCCAGACCGGGCGCATCGCCGCGTCCGGCTCACGGGCGAAGATGCTGCCCCGGATGCGGACGAAGACACAGTTGCCGACCCGCTCCAGCACGGCCTGCCGGCGCATGTCGCTCTCCCACTGCTCCGGCCCCTGGTACGCGTCCCCGTCGCACTCGATGGCCAGCCGCCGGCCGTCCGGCGCGTTCAGGACGAAGTCGATCCGGTACGCCCCGAGCCGGAACTGTGGCGTCGGCCGGTAGCCACGCTCGGTGAGCCGCCGGTGGACGTCGCGTTCGAAGTCGTTCTCCGGCTTGGCCTCCTGGACGGAAGCGGCGGCCGGCTCGTAGTTGAGCAGCAACGCCCGGGCGTCGTCGGCCACGAGTTGCGACGCTTGCACCGAGTGGTAGATCCACAGCTGGTCGCGGGCCCGGGACGCGGCGACGTTGATCCGCCGGTGGTACTCGCGCCGGGTGAACGCGGCCACCCGTCCGTCCTTCGCGGACACCACCATCGACACCAGCACCACGTCGCGCTCGTCGCCCTGGAACGTGTACGCGTCGCCGACCCGCAGCCGCCGCGCCTCCATCTCGTCCTCGCCGATCGCCTCGCGGATGCGCTCCAGCAGCAGGGCCGCCTGCCCGCTGGTGGACAGCAGGCTGATCACGCCGAGCGACTTGCCGCGGTAGGCGGGGTCGGCGACGATCGCGGCGACCTGCCCGACCAGCGCCTCGGCCTCGGCGAGATTCACCTCTCCGTACGGCTGAAGGGTCTGTCTCGTTCCGTCGACGGCGATCTTCCTGATCGGCGCCAGGGCCGGCCGGTCGGCGCGCAACGGCATGATCTTGCCGTCGTAGTAGTGCTTGGACGAGAACTCGATGATCTGCGGTACGCAGCGGAAGTGCTCGGTCAGCAGGATGCGCTCGGGCGAGCGGCGCACCGCGTGGTCGTACAGCGACGACTCGGGGTCGAAGTGTTCGGCCGACGGCACGTCTTGAAGATGACTGTGGATCAGGCCGGTCACCGAGCCGACGAAGCCGAGCTGCGGTCCGATCTGCTGGTCGTCGCCGACCACCACGGCCCGCTCGGCCAGCGCCAGCACCGGCAGCGCGAACAGGTCGGCCTGCGACGCCTCGTCCACGATGACCACGTCGAAGTGAGCCCCGCCGGCGAACTGCTCGATCGCCCGGTCGACCGACATGACCCAGACGGGCACGGCTTCGACGGCCGACTCCATGGCCCGCTGGGCGTGCGCCTGCCACGCCGCGGCCGTCCGGCCCGTACCCTTGCCGATCTTGCGAAGCGCCGTGGTCCAGTCGGCGAGGGCCGCGCGGCGCCGGTCGTCCAGCGCCCGGGACACCTCCAGCCAGGCCGAGGCGACCACCAGCTCGCCGGTCAGCAGGCGGATCTTCTCGCGCGCCGCCTCGACCCGCCGGCCCAGCACCGCCGGGTCCACGCTGCCGGCCACCACGTCGAACCAGGTCTGCGCCCGCCGCCAGGCCCACGCCCGCAGGCACGCGTCGCCGGACACCGCGGGCACCTCGCCGGCCTCGATCAGGTCGGCCCACTCGGGCGCGGCCTCGGCCAGCCGATTGCGCAGGCCGATGTACTGCTCGACCTCGGGGCGCAGGTCCAGCCGGCGCTTGATCTCCGCGCGCTGCTCGTCCCAGCCGTCGAGCTCCCGGAACGTGTGGCTGAACCGCGGCCAGCGTTCCAGCGCCCGGCTCGTCCCGGCGATCCGGGCGTCGACCTCGTCGAGATCAAAAACCGCGGGCCCCTCGCTGAGCAGGCTCTCCACGGCGGCCAGACGTTCGGCGTCCCGGTCCAGCTCTTCCTGGGGTACGAGCAGACGGAGCCGTGCCGACAGATCCGGCCAGTGCTTGGTGTCCCAGTCCAGCGACTGCGCGGCGTCGGCAAGCAGCGTGCCCGCCCACGACTCGGCGTCGGCGCCCTGCTCCGGGATGGCGAGCCGCTCAATCCACTCGGACCAGTGATCGGCCAGCCGCCGCCTCGCCTGCAGCCGCCTGACGTGATTTGTCGCGATGTCCACATCGTCGGTCGTGCGCAGCGGCTCGTCGTCCACCCGGGTTTCCGCCGCCAGCTTGTGCAGGCCCGGTTGCATCAGCCGGCTCACCGCTCGACCGGTCGCGAAACGCTGCCGTAGTTCGGCGAGCTGCGACAGCAACTGCTTCGGGGCCGCGACCTGCGCGGTCACCCGATGGCCGGCCAGGCCCCGGGACAGCTCGGCCAGCTCACCGAGCAGCACCGAGGTGGCGGCCACATGGTCGGACCACAGGCGCTGCCAGTGCGGGTCGTCGAGCAGGCGGCCGAGGCGGCCGGTCCACGAACCCTCCCGGCGGCGCAGCCACAGGACGGCCTCGTGCAGGTCGTTCAGCAGGTCGGCGTACGCGTCACGGCCGTGCTCGCGTACCGCATCGGGGTCGAGCCCTCGGGTCTCGAAGCTCTCGGTCTCGGCCAGGGCCGCGTCCCGCCGGTCTCGATCGTCCCTGGCCTCGCCCGCCGTCGGCAGCACCGCGACGTCGGGCAGGGGCCGCATGGCGGCGGCGCGATCACCCGCGTCGAGCCGGTTCGCGAGCTCCAGCAAGGTGGCGAACTCGTCGGCCCCCAGCGGCGGATCACCCGCGACCGGATCCGGGATGCCGCCGTCGGCCGGCGCGCGTTCCCGCAGCCAGGCGCCGACCTCGGCCGGCGACAGATCGGCGCCGTCGATCACATAGGTGGCCGCCTCGTTCTCGGCGATCGCGCGCAGGTTGCCCAGCGTCCGGGCCAGCTCGTCCTCGGCGTCCTCGAGCTTCCCGGTGAGCCGCTCGACCCGGGCCGCCTCGGCGCGTTTGTCCAGCGTGGCGGCCCGGTCGGAAAGCTCGCGGGCGGCCAGTTGCAGCTGCACGAGCTGGTCGGTGGTCCGCCCCAGCACGGCCAGGCACAGCGCGCGGATGCCCTCGGGCAGGCCGTCCCGCAGCACCCGCAGCGGATCCTCCTTCTGGGCCACGACCAGCACCCGCTTGCCGTTGGCCATGAGGTGGCAGATCAGGTTGCGGATGGTGTGCGTCTTGCCGGTGCCCGGCGGCCCCTGAACCGCCACGTTGCGGTGCTGGGCCAGCCGGCGGGCGATCGACTCCTGCGCCTCGTTGGTGGGCAGCGGCATGAGCAGCCGCTCACCGACCCGCGTCCAGTCTTCCGGCTTGTCGTCGGGCAGGACCAGTTTGGACGGCTCGTGCGCGACGATCGCGGACAGCGACCCCGGACTTCCACCGTTACGCAGCCGCTCACGCAGGTTCTCCAGGAACCCGCGAAGCTGCCGCTGCTTCGGCCGGGCGAAGATCACGCCGGTGTCGACGATCCGCGTCGTGCCCGCCGGCCCGTCGATCCTCTTGTCGTATCCCAGCCGGGCCATCGCCCGTTCGAAGAGCTCGCGGCGGTCCAGGTCGTTCCAGAGGTCGGCCTCGACGATGCCGCCCGGCCCCGCGATCGCGAGCAGCTGGGCCAGGTAGCGGTCGTCGGTCCCGGTCAGCGCATCCGTCTGGAGCCGGCTGGGCCCGTTCGGCGACACCGTGATCAGCGACCGGTCCGGCTCGTACTCGATCATCACCGGCGTGGCGACCAGCGGATAACGCACCTTCTGGTCACCGATCACGGTCTCCAGCACACCGTGCCCCCACACCAGTTCGGTGGTGGCGGCGCTCATGTCCAGCAGGTGCATCAGGTCGAACAGCCGCCGGTGCAGCACCCGGGTCTGCTCGATCTCGGCGGTCAGCTCCCGCCAGGGCCGCCAGTGCTCGTCCTTCCACCGCTCCAGCAGGGCGTCATCGGTGTCATTGCGCTCGAAGCCGTCGCGCAACTCAGCCGGCACGTCCACCGGCCCCGGCAGTTCCGGCAGCCCCACCCGCAGCCAGCTGGCCGTGCCCTCGGCGGGCCCACTCTCGACCCGCCCCGGCAACGCGTCGATCCAGACGGTGTCACCAGGCACAACGCGAGCCGGCCGCTCCATCGACGCCCGCACGGCCAGCAGGTAGTCGGCCACCGAAACGGCACGATCCCGAATGACCTGCGGCGACTCCATTCCCCCGAGGCTAGCCGACCGGGTCAGCCGCCTTCGCGGTGCCGGAGGCGGCCCGGCGGGCGCGGTTGACGTCGATCAGCTCGTCGAGGGACCCGAGCGTGCGGGTCAGCCCCGCGACATGGGTGGTGAGCCGTTCCTCGACCAGCCGCTCGAACGCCGCGTCCGACGAGGCCCGCTAGAGATCTTGTTCGTTCTCCTCCGGGTCGCGACCGACCGCTGAACGGCCGCCGTCGACCGGGAGCACGGCGCCGTTCAGGAACGAGGCGGCGTCGGACAGCAGGAAAGCCACCACCTCGGCGACCTCGGCCGGCGTGCCCATGCGGCCCAGCGGCTGGAGCAGGCGGATCTCGCGCTCGAAGGACGACCGGTCGGCGGCGCCCAGGGACGCCAGGTGGGAGTCGGAGCGGTCGGTCGCGATCGAGCCCAGGGCCACCGCGTTGGTGCGGATGCCGGACGGGCCGTAGTCGACGGCCAGCGCTCTGGTCAGGCCCTCGATGGCGGCCTTCGCGGTCGCGTAGGGCAGGGCGCCTCGGACGGGGCGCTGCGCCTGGTGGGACGACACGTTGACGATCGCGCCGGGGGTGCGCTGGGCGAGGAAGGCCTGGATCGCCGCGGCGCTGCCCACGGCCACCGGCGTCAGGTTGCGGGTGATCAGGTCCAGGACCGGGCCGGCGCCGTCGTGGAGCCAGGCGTCGTGAAAGACCGCCGCGTTGTTGACCCAGCCATGCAGAGGGGTCGCTGATCCGGCTGCGCGTGCGGCCACGGCCGGGTCGGAGGCGTCGCCGATCACCGGGGTCATCTGCTCGTGGTCCCAGTCCAAGGGCGAGACGTCGAGTACGACCACCGGCGCGCCGGTCTGCAGGAGGCGGGTCGCTATCGCTCGGCCGATACCGCGACCGCCGCCGGTCACCACGTATGCCATGGCGGCGGATTGTCGCAGACGCGTAGCGCCCGCGGGCCGGTTCGGCCGAAGACCGCCCTCCCTGGCGGCTGCCGTCACTGCGGTTCGTGCTCACCTCATGCCCTAGCGCTATATTGTGCCGGATCAATGGAAGCGCTCCCAAACCTCACTCGTCCTGAGGAGCAACTGTGATCCGGCATCTTCTTCTCGCCGCGGCCCTCGTCGTGGCGCCCGCCTCTCCCTCCACTCCGGCCTTCCTCGCCGCCGAGTCCGAGCTGGTCGTCAACGGCGCCTTCGACGGCACCGTCGCACCCTGGTATTCCAGTCCACCGAACGCCATCGACCTCTCCTCGGGGCACGCCTGCCTGGCCGCGCCCGGCGGCACGGCGAACCGCTGGGACGTCTCGATCGGACAGAGCGGGCTCGGCCTCGTCGAAGGCACCTGGTACCGCCTCCGGTTCTTCGCCAGCGGCACCTACGTCGCCCGCGCGATGGTGGGCCAGTCGGCCTCGCCCTACACCACCTACTTCGAGGAGAACGCGCTGCTCACCGAGGGCGGCGGCACGTTCGAGTACACGTTCCGGGCGCCCCGGATCCTCGACGGCGACTCTCAGGTCGCCTTCCAGGTCGGCGGCAGCCCGGAGCCGTGGCGGTTCTGCCTCGACGACGTGTCCCTGGTCGCCGGCGTGCCACCCGCGCCGTACGCTCCCGACACCGGCCCGCCGGTTCGCGTCAACCAGGCCGGCTACCTGCCCTACGGTCCGAAGAACGCCACCCTGGTCACCGAATCGACCACGCCGGCCACCTGGGAATTGCGTCGCGGCCGCGCCATCGTGGCCAACGGACGCACCAAGCCGCGCGGCGTCGACGTCTCGAGCGGCCAGAACGTGCACTCGATCGACTTCAGCCGCTTCCAGGGGCGTGGCACCGGCTTCACCCTGACGGCCGGCGGCTTCACCAGCCGGCCCTTCACGATCGACCCTTCCGCGTACGACCGGCTGAGCACCGACGCGCTGAAGTTCTACTACACGCAGCGCTCCGGCGTAGAGATCCGTGCCGACCTGCGCCCCGGCTACGCCCGCCCGGCCGGCCACGTCGACGTGCCCCCGAACCAGGGCGACGGCAACGTCCCCTGCCAGCCCGGCGTCTGCGACTACCGGCTGGACGTCACCGGCGGCTGGTACGACGCCGGCGACCACGGCAAGTACGTCGTCAACGGCGGCATCTCGGCGTGGCAGCTGATGAACCAGTACGAGACCGGGGCTTCCCGGGCCCGCTCCCTGGCCATTCCGGAGAGCGGCGACGGCGTACCCGACCTCCTCGACGAGGTGCGCTGGGAACTCGACTTCATGCTCGCCATGCAGGTGCCGGCCGGGCAGCCGCTGGCCGGCATGGTGCACCACAAGATCCACGACCGGAACTGGACCGGTCTCCCGCTCTGGCCGCACCTCGACCCCGAACTGCGCGAGCTGCACCCGGTGTCGACCGCCGCCACGCTGAACCTGGCCGCCACCGCCGCCCAGGCCGCCCGCCTCTACGGTCGCTTCGACCGCCCGTTCGCCGCACGGTCGCTGGCTGCCGCGCGCACCGCCTTCGCCGCCGCGGTCGCCAACCCCGACCGTCTCGCCTCCGACCAGGACGGCGTCGGCGGCGGCACCTACAGCGACGCGCAGGTGGGCGACGAGTTCTACTGGGCCGCGGCCGAGTTGTACCTGACAACCGGCGAGCAGCAGTACGCCGACCGGGTGCTCGCCTCGCCGTACCACACCGCCGACGTCTTCGGCCCCGGCGCGTTCGACTGGGGCAACACGGCCGCCGCCGCCCGCCTCGACCTGGCGCAGGTCCCGAGCCGGCTGCCCGGCCGCGCCCGGGTGGTGCGCTCGGTGGTGCAGGGCGCCGACAAGTACGTGGCCACGCAGAAGGCCCACCCTTACGCGGTCCCGTACGCGCCCCCGAACAACTCGTGGGACTGGGGTTCGAACAGCCTGGTCCTCAACAACCTGGTGGTGATCGGTTCGGCCTACCACCTGACCGGCCGCCCCGCCTACCGCGACGCCACCATCGAGGGCATGGACTACATCCTCGGCCGCAACGCCCTGAACATCAGCTACGTCACGGGGTACGGCCAGGTCAACGCCCACAACCAGCACAGCCGCTGGTACGCCCACTCGATCGAGCCGACCATGCCCAACCCGCCCGTGGGCACCCTGGCCGGTGGCCCCAACAGTTCCCTGCAGGACCCGTACGCCCAGAGCAAACTCACCGGTTGCGTGGCCCAGTTCTGCTACATCGACCACATCCAGAGCTGGTCGACCAACGAGCTGACCATCAACTGGAACGCCTCCCTCTCCTGGGTCTCCGCCTTCGTGGCCGCCCAGAACGGCGGCTGACCCCCGCACCACCCCGGGCGGTGGCCTCGCGCCGCCGCCCGGGCCGGCCCTTCCCTGCGAGCTCTTCGCGCTCTTTCCGCCGCGCCGCTCATCGCTCACCCCGGCGCTGGAACAGGACGCCCGTCGTCACGTAGGCGCCTACCAGGATTCCGCCGAACCAAGCTCGCTGGGCCGGCTCCTGGACAGCGGCGTGATCGACGCTCCAGCCGGGTACGACGAGGACGCGGGCCTGGGCTTCGGCCTCGAGAGCATGCTCGACGGCATGTCCCGCCTGGTCGACGGGATCACCGCGAAACAGTCCTGAGCCTTGCCCGTCAGGGGAACTGCATGCGCCGCGGGCGCGGGATCACCGGCGGGGGCAGCGGCAGGTCGTCGAGGTGGCTCCAGTTGAGGATGCCGTTGTCGGTCGACTTCACCTCGCCCAGGCAGGCGCGGAGCAGGCCGACGTGTGGCGCTCCGGCATAGCCGGCGATGACCACCTCGGGCTTGGGGTCGATGCCGGCGATGGCCGCGCAGATCTTGGCCACCTCACGCTCGTCGACCGCGTCGAGCGGCAACGGCGTCTCGGCGGGCGGCCGGCGCCACGGCGGACCGAAGCGGCGGAGCAGCTCGCGGGCGAGCCGGCCGAACGAGCGGCCGACCTCGGCGTCACGCATGGACTCACGAGCCGACTGGCCGTAGCACCAAGGCACCACGACATGTCCGTTGATCACCACGAGCTGGTAGATCGACTTCGGGACACTGATGATCTCGGCGCCCGGCAGCGTTCCGAGGAAGAGGACAAGCTCTTCGTACGGAAGCGGCCAACGCGGGTTGGCGAGGATCCGTTCGGTGGTCTGCGTGGTGTGGGGGTGAGCGTTCACTTCACGGTCGATCGCCGTGCTCAGCGCCTCGGGAACCCGGGTCCAGAGTTCGGCGGCGACCTTGTCACCGAACTGCTCGACCACCCATTCGCTCGGACCGACCAGAACGTCTGGACGCATTCCGTACCACCACCGTCCGTGTCGCTGGCGCTACTGCTGGCTAGAAGAGTTCCACCTCCGGTGATCGACTGGAAGAGGGAACCTGCGGCTTCCCAAAAACGCTCGTGAATGAAATCCAGTCGATCGCTCAATCCGCTGTTTCGACACTGGATCAGCAGGCCCCAGGGCCGCGAAACATGCAACTTGCACGGCGAACCGCTCGTGCAAGTTGCATGCCGGCTTCGCTATTCGCCCCAGCAGATCTATCCAACCGCACCCATATTTCACCATGGTGTCCAGCATGCAAACAAAGCTTCACCACCACTCTGCGCAGCACCAATGCTTCCACTATGCAATGATCACGAATCACTCAACCACCACAGTGGACAATGATCAAGGCGCCCGCGAGATCGCCGACCCACCGACGACCGACATCGACCGCTGTCACATTCCTGACACTGTGCATTTCCGGGCCGACATCACGCTCGCCAAGATCACTTGATAAGGCAATCAATTTCGGTCAGCCACAAGGCCCGGCAGCCATTAGGAAGGGTTCTTTCCGACCGGTAGATACGGCAGCCACAAGTCGCGGTCCTCCTCGTAGGGACTGGTGCCCGCCGGCATCGTGACCACCCCGGTACCGGGAATGCTGATGGCGAGGACGAAGTCGACCGCCTGGATCAGCGCCAGCAGCAGGGGCGCGGCCGTCAGCTCCCCGAAGAGCAGTCGCGCCTCGGCCAGTTGGACGTCCTCGTCACGGCCCGTGTACTGCACCTCGAACACGGTGGGGAAGGCGTCGAACATCGAACGCAGCGGGTTGGTGCGCCAGTCCGGCTCGCCGGTGTTGTCGAGGAGCAACTCGCCGCCGACGCGACCCGGTCCGAGCCGGGCCGACCGGCCGAGTATCAGCTGGTCGCGGCTTCCGCGCTGGATCTCCAGGCCGGCGAGCGGCGCGAGCACGGCGGCCGTCTCGGCCGGCGGTCGGTCGGTCATCACAAGGATGTTCTCCCACGACGACACGTGCCACACCCCCTCGTCACGGAAGCTCGATCATGGTGCCGTCGCCCAGAATGACACGGACCCGGTCGGGCATGGCGATGCCGTGCGCGGACTGCCGGCCGAGCGCGCGGGCATGGCCCAGCCTGGCCGTCTCCTCGGTCAGACCGACGGCTCGGCCGTCGATCACCACGTCGCCCCCGCCGGCGAACGCCACCTGCTTCCCGGCGTCGGTGATCCGGTGCGACACGGCCCCGCTCGACGCACTCTCCATGGTCTTGAACTCGGTCACCGTGCCGCCATCCCCGGGACCGGTGCGCACCATCGCATCCGGACTCTTGTCGCCTTCGACCTGACTGCGTACACGAGCGTGGACCATCTCGCCCTCAGCGGCGAGCCGCTCCGCCACCGCCGCCTCCTTCGGTTTGAAGCGTCCGTCCGGATCGCGAACGCCGGGTGCGAAGTCCTCGCCGAGTGGCGCCTTGTGCAGGCCACCGTCGAAGCCCGGATCGCCGGGACGCGGCCCCTTGGCTCCGCCCGACCCAGCGTCACCACCGAGCGTGCGCTTCAGGAAGTCGATCAACCCGCGTAACCGCTCACCGTCACCGATCAGCTTCCGCAGACTGGCCAACAGCCCTCGCAACCACCGAGCGATCCGCGCTCCCCACGCCGCGCAAAGGGTCGCCACCTGCTCGGCCACCAGCGGCGTCGCCAGCCCGCCCGTGGCGATCACCTCACCCGCGTACACCACCAGCCGCGACACCACGGTCGCCACCGCATCGCGGACCATCAGCCGAACCGTGCCGATCAGCGCCCCCGCACCTTCGGTGAGCAGCGCCATCGTCTCGGACGCCCGGCCCAGCGCCCGCAACGCCTGCTGCCGGCCCGAGGCCCAGCTCCGGTACGCGTCCCCCGCCGCGCCGGTCCACTCGGCGACCTCGTCCCGCACCGCCCGGCCGAGCGCCTCCGCCTCCCCGCCGAGCTTCGCCGCCACACCGCGCCACGCCTCCGCCTGCGCCGCGATCGCGACCGGGTCACCGGCCAGCCAGTCGAGCGCCTCAGAGAGCGGCTTGACGTGTTCGATCAGCCACGCGATGCCGTACTGGAGCAGCGCGCCGGCCGGATCCGACATCAGCGCGAGCCCGTCCAGCCCGGCGCTGACCACGCCGATCGTGCCGTCCACCCAGCTGCCGTCGCGCACACCCCGGGCGATCAGCTCGATGTCCTCGGCGATCCAGACACCGGCCCACGGACTCGGCTCGCTCATCAATCCGACCCGGCCGGCCCCACCGAGCGCGACCGGGACCACGTGCCCGCCGATCGCACCGCCGACGCGTTCCCGACATCTGCCGCCCGGTAGTCGGCGGCCGTCGCCCGCAGCCGGGAACCGGTGTCGCGCAACGACTCCGCCGCCGCGTCGATGCCGTCGACCAACGTGTCCCGCATGACGTTCAGCAACGCGGGCACCATCACGCAGAGCTGCCCGTACGCGTCATCGCCGACCCGCGTGGCCGCACCCGCCCGCGCCGCCGCGCCCACCTGCCCCGCGATCGTCTCCACGCGGCCGGCGTGGGCCACGAGGTCGCCCGGACGCACCCCGAACCGCTCAGACATCGCGCGCCGCGTACGCCCCGAGCACAGCCCGGCCGGTCTCCGAGTCGGCGCCGACCGTCTCCTCGGTGCACTCCGTGACGAGCGTGGCCAGCCTCGCCCGCGCCGCCCGCATGGTCTCGACGATCGCCGCCGCGGTCTGCGCCGCCGGCCGCTGCCGGATGCCCTCGGCCAGCTCGAGCGCGGTCACGCCGGTCGCGTTCACGGTCACCGTGATCAGCTTGTCGCGGCTCGCCGCCGATGCCGTCAGCCCGGTCAGCCGGGACGCCAGATCACGCGCCTCGGCCGCCCGTCTTTCCAGGCCGGCCTGCCACTCGTCCACCCGCCGCTCCGCGGCGTCCAGGTCGTCTCCGTCAAACATGCGCTCACGGTATTGAGCAACCATCCGACGTTCCGGTGCCCTGTGGACAGAAGCTGCCTGTGGACAACCCGCCCCCGCCGCGGGCGCCGTGCTATGCCGGGTCGGGCGAGCCGGCCACCGTGACCTTGGTGTTCTCGGCCGTGGCCGACCAGCGCTTGGCCCACCCGTCCCGGCAGGTCGCGAACTCCGCGTCGGACAGGCCATAGGTCGACACGATGACCTGCACGGCATTCGTCGTGGCGGAATCGAGCGGCCGGTTGCCCGCCGCCACGACCAGATGCCCATCGGGGTCGACGGTCCAGGCCACGCGGGCGCCGACCCGCTGCCAGTCCGTGTCGGCCAGGCCCAGGGCCTCGCGGCCGGTGCTCTCGCCGGTCAGGTAGATCGTCCGGCGTACACCCGGCGGGTGGTGTTCGAGCAGGAAGCGCAACTGCACCAGGAAGGCCTTCCAGCCCTCCTCGATCGCGTCGAAGTGGTCGGGCCCGGTCGCCGCCGGGCCCTCCCGCACCGCACGCACCACGCTGCCCGCGCCGTCCGCGACGATCTCCAGATAGGACCCGTCGGCCCAGCCCATCCGCTTCTCGCGGGCGACCTTGGTCACCGCTTTCACGAAGATCTGCTGGATCTCGGCGCCGAGCCCCACATAGTCCCAGCCGAACCACCGGTGCAGCACGGGCGGCTTGGTGACGGCCTCCCACACCCGGTCCCGACCGGCCCGGATCGGCATCTCGACCTCGTACGCCTTCAGTCTGCGCTCGTGAGTCACCCACCCATCCTGGCCAATCTCGATCGGTCACGCCACGCCGCGGCGGCCGGCGTCGATCGGCGAGCGCATCCCCGCCCGCAGCCCGGAACTGATCGTGGCCCGCGTCTCGACCCGCCCCAGGCCGCATCGCCACGCCGCCGTCCCCAGCTCGCGTCGCACGTCGGCCGCCGGCAGCAGCCCGGCGCCGACCAGCCGGCCCAGCCCGAACGCCGCCCGGTTGAGGGTGTCGTTGCGGGTGCCGATGGGAGCGTTGGCCACCCGCTCGACCGCCGCCGCCAGCGCCGCCTCGGCATAGCGTTCCGGGTGGCCGATCGCCTCGCCGGGCGGCTCGTAGGCCGGGCCCCGAACCAGATCGCGCAACGCCGCTGACGCCTCGGGCAGCGAGCCGCCCGGCCGCCGCAACCAGGTGTAGGCGGAGCCACTCGCGTGCCGCGACGGCGGCGCCACCACATAGCCACCGGCGCCACGCCAGTCGAGACCGGGCAACAGGCGCACCCGGTTCCCGTACCCCAGCGGCCGGAACCAGAAGTGCCAGCCGCCACCGCCCGTGCGGACCTGGGGACCCGGTGGCATCGCGCCGCCGAGGAGGTGGCGCAGCGCGTGCCACCCGGTCACCGAGTCGACGTCGGCGACATCCATCACCACGCCCGTGACCAGCCCGAGATTGGCTTGCGGCCAGCGCGAGAACCACAGCTCGATCTGGCGCGGGTCGGTGCTCGCGTCGCGCAGCCCGTGGCGCGGTAGCGGGTGCTTCCCGGGCCGGTCGCAACCGGGTCGGCCACATGAACAGCCTCCATCCGCGGCAGGGTTGTACACCGGCAGGACCGGGACGCCATGCCGGGCGTAAGCGAGAGCCGCGGTGAGGGACATTAGAACAAATGTACGACGCCGACAAGTTGTCCACAGGTCCAAGGGGAACTGTCGGACGTACGAGTTACGGTCTCGTCCGTGCCCATCGCAACGCTGCCCCTGAGCCCATCCGTCGAGGCCAACCAGGTCGTCGGCGCGGTCCTGGCCGACCTCGCCACCGGCGACCACCGCGGCGTGGTCGTCGACTCGCCACCCGGCGCCGGCAAGTCCACCCTGGTCGTCCGCGCGGCCGCCGAGCTGGCCGCGGCCGGTGAGCCGCTGATGATCGTGGCGCAGACCAACGAGCAGGTCGACGACCTCATCGACCGGCTCGGCGCCAGGTCGCCCGAGACCCCGGTCGGCCGGTTGTCGGCGGTCGACTACGCGCCATCCGACCGGGTCCGCGACCATCCGCGCTGCCGGGTGGGCGCCAAGGTCACCGACCTGGGCAGCCCGGCGGTGACGATCGGCACGGCCGCCAAGTGGGCCACGGTCACCGAGGGGCTGTGGCCGTGGGCGATCGTCGACGAGGCCTACCAGATGCGGTCCGACGCCCTGCTGAGGGTGGCGCCCCGGTTCGCGCGGGCCTTGTTCGTCGGCGACCCCGGCCAGCTCGACCCGTTCTCCACGGTCGACGTCGACCGGTGGACCGGCCTGTCGTGGGACCCGATGCAGAGCGCGGTCGCGGTGCTGCTGCGACACAATCCCGATCTTCCGGTGCACCGGCTGCCCGTCTCGTGGCGGCTGCCGGCGTCCGCGGCGCCCGTGGTGGCCGAGGCGTTCTACCCGTTCACCGGCTTCCGCTCGGGCACCGGGCCGGGCGACCGCACCCTGTCCTTCACCCGGCCGGCCTCGTCACCGCTCGACGAAGTGCTCGACACGGCCGCGGCGACCGGTTGGGGATTGCATGAGCTACCGGCCCGATTCACCGTGCGCACCGACGCCGAGGCCGCGGCCGCCTGCGCTCAGCTCGCCGCCCGGGCGTTGTCGCGCGACGGGCACACCGAGGCCGCTCCGGTGACGCCGGCCCGGGTGGCGATCGGGGCCGCCCACCGCGACCAGGCCGCCACGATCCGCGCGCTGCTCCCGCCCGAGGCCGCGGGGGTCACGGTCGACACCGCGAACCGGCTTCAGGGCCGCGAGTACGACCTGACGATCGTCCTGCACCCGCTGTCCGGCCGGCAGGACGCGACCGCCTTCCACCTGGAGTCCGGCCGGTTGTGTGTGCTCACCTCGAGACACCGCAACGCGTGCGTGGTCGTGGCCCGGGCCGGCATCGCCGACCTGCTCGACGCCCACCCCTCGACGGAGCCGGTCCACCTCAACGTCCCGGTCAAGTTCCCCGACGGCTGGGAGGCGAACCAGGCGATCCTGGCCCACCTCGCCGCCGTGGCGCGGGCCTGATCATGATGCTCGTGGCCGCGGCACCGTCGACCTCACCCGAACCCCGGTCTCGGTGATGGTCGCCGTCCACCGGCCGTCGCCGGAAACGATCGCCGCCTCGGGATCGCCACCGGCCACCGGGCGGGCGCCGTCGAAGCTCAGGCGGGTTGTCCGGGCCGTGCAGGCGTGGGGCGTCTGGTCGGTCAGCTCGCCTCGGCGCGACCAGATGCGCAGCGTGCCGTCGGTGCAGGCGGTGGCGATCCGGGTGCTGGTCTCGTCGATCGCCACGGCGGTCAGGTCGGCCGGGTGCTGGCGCTTGAGAATCAGGCGGCCGGTGCGCAGGTCGCGAACCTTCAGGTGCTCGCCGCCGACCGCGGCAAGCAGCGTGCCGTCGGGGGCGAAGGCGACCGCGCGAACCGGGCTGCCGAGCAGATCGTGCACGAAGTGGCGCAGCGGCCGGCCGGTGTCCACGCGCCACAGACCGACCAGGCCGTTCGAGCCGCCGATGGCGAGCAGGGTCGCGTCGGGGCTGAACGCCAGGCTCTCGCAGCGGCAGTCCTCGAAAGTGACGGCGAACACACCATCACTCAACCATCGCGCCGCCGTGAGTCCAAGGGGTCTGTGCCGGATCGGGGAAGGCGGCGCCGGGGCGGAAGGCCTCGCTGAGCGTCGTCAGCAGCAGGCGCTCGCCGACCGCGGGGACGCTGCCCGGCTCGGCCACCAGCTTGCGGCCCATGCCACCGGAGAGCTCCAGCAACACCTCGGCCCCGTCGGGCGTGTGCCTGACCGAGACGACCTTGGCCTTCTGGGCGGGCCGGGCCGGCGAGGTGAGCGTGGCGCCGGCCTCGACACGCACGGGCTCGGTGCTGGCGACCATGATCCGCGGCCGCAGCACCGGGCGCTTGCCGGTGTCGTCGACCCGGTCGTCCTTGGCCATCGTCACGACCGCGACGAAGGCCGCGCCGGTCAGCCGGTGCTCGGCCATCACCAGCGGATCGTCGAAGGCGCGCTGGACGGCGTAGCGGGTGGCCGCGTTCTCCAGGCGGTGCAGGCGCGACGCCGCGGCCACCGCCCCGTCCCGGCGGGGCTGGGGCGGGAGGCCCTCCTCGATCCCGGCGACGAAGGCGGAGTAGCTGTCCCGGTCGGCGTCCCAGCGCGAGGCCACCCGCGCGCCCGGCGGCAGGGCCCGGAGCAGCGACAGCGCGAGCCACATCTGATCCCACGTCGGCTGGAGCACGTCACGCAGCGCCTCGGTCAGGCCCGGCACGTCGTCCGCCTCCATCAGCGGCGCGAGCACCTTGTTGTCGAACTCGGGGTCGGTGGCCGGGCCGGCCGCAGCGCCCTCCGCGGCCCGGGCGGCATCCCGGCCCGACATCCCGCGGGGCGGGGAGATCCAGGCGAGCTGGGCGGCCAGTTGCGCGTCCTCGGCGCCGCTCTGCCCGGTGGCCCAGTGCAGTCCCAGCGCCTGCACGGCGTTGAGCAGCATCGACGCGCCGGGCACCTCGGCCGACTGGGCGAGGAAGGTGAGCCATCGCCCGAGCAACGGCACCCCCGGCGGCACCGGATAATCGCCGTCGATCTGCCGGAACCGGGTAGACCGGCCGAGCAGCCGGACGAAGTCGACGCCGCCGGTGTTCGGCACCCAGACCTGCGGGGCGTCGACGAAGCGGTACCGCACGTCCCGCCCGCGATCGACGGCGATCGGCTCGGCCATGCCGGTGAACGAGTCCAGGTAGGGCAGGAGCACCTCGGCCAGCTCGCCGGCGAAGCGGAAGCGCTGGTCCCGGTTGCGCGGCTGGGGCACGACGAGCAGGGTCGGCGACATCTGCGAGGCCCCGGCCAGGGCGGCCAGCGGCGCGTTGGCCTCGCCGGCCATGGCCAGCGGGACGAAGACGAACGGCCGCCGGTGCATGTGCAGGTGGCGCACGGTGGCGATCGGCTCGGCCTCACCCGAGGCGGCGGCCTGGGCCCGGGCCAGGGCGGTGAGCGTGCTCAATGGCCGAGTGCCTCGGCTCGCAGCCGTGCGGCGGTGCGGAGCAGGGCGGCCGCTTCCTCCTGGTCCTCGTTCGCCGGGCGGGCGCCGCCGGCCAGGGCCAGCGCCTCGGCCACCGTCGCGACGCCGCCGAGCGCGTCGCGGACCGGGCGGCCCAGGGCGGCCGTCGTTCCCGCGGCCTCGTGCCGGCAATAGGCGGCCAGCTCGCACGCGGAGAGACACTCCGGCGCATAGCGAGCCGACACCTGAGCCAGGCCGGCCGCCAGCGTCTCGGGCGGCAGCGCGAGGTCGAACGACACTCCCGGGGGAAGCGCGGCGACCAGCGACGCGGCCGAGGCCATGCGGGTGAGCTGGCGGCGGAGCGTGGCGAGTTGCTTGCGCACGTCGAGCACGACCGCCACCGGGCTGAACGAGAAGTTCTCCGGGCAGACCAGCACGACCTCGTGACTGACCAGGTCCGGGTCCTGACCGAGCGAGGAGAGGAGGTCGCGAAGGGCGAGCACATAAACAGCGGCCTGGGTGGCCGCGGCGGAGACCTTCGCGCTGTCCGCCTGGCCGTCGATGATCGAGAACGACTTGATCTCGACGACCTGGAGGCGGCCGGCCCGCTGGAAGGCGATCAGGTCCGGTTCGAGGAAGACGGTCTGGCCGGCCACCTGCAGCGTGAGCAGGGGGTGGTCGATCAGGGCGGCGCCGGCCGCGTCGCCGAGCAGCGCCCGGGTGCGGGCGTGTCGCTGGGCGAGCGTCTCGTCGGCGTCGGCGCCCAGGTCGTCGTAGCCGACCTTGAGCGACGGAAAGCCGAGCGCGGTGAGCAGCAACGCGCCGTCGTCGGCCTTGAGCATGGCCTCGAAGCCGTTGCCGCGGGCCAGCGCGAACCGGGACTGGCCGAACTGGCCGGGGAAGCCGACCCGCTCGGCGAGCCGGGGCTTGTCGATGCCGGCCGCGTCCAGCACGGCGCGCCGGTTGCAGCCGGGGTTGCCGGTGAGCGCGGCGATCGTGCGGGCGTTGTGCCGTTTCCGGGGCGACGAGCCACGGAGCTGCTCGATGGCGGGGTCGGTCGAGGTGGCGGCGCCCTGCCGCTGGATCTCGGGCTTCGGCGCCGGCGGGCGCGCTCGGGTGTCGGTCACGCGCCGCCCCGCTGGTGCGGCACCGACGGGACGCCGAAGAGGCGGCGGTGCTCGTCAAGGTGGTCGGCACGCGCGAGGGCGGCGGTGCGGGCCGGCTCTTCGGCAGCGGCGGCCGCGGCCAGGGCGGGGTCGTCCAGGGCGGCGCGCGCGGCCTCGGCGAGGTCAAGTGCCTCGGGACCGCCGGGCACCTCCAGGGCGAGGCGTTGCAGCAGCTCACGGGCGCTGGCACCGGGGCGGGCGGCGGCGAACTCGGCGATCCGCGCGGTCGCGACCAGGGCATGGGCGCGCGCGACGGCCGGCGTGATCAGCCGCTCGTCGAGCGACCAGGTCGACAGCGTGACGGTCCCCCCCGCCGGCGCGAGATCCGGGTGCAGAGCAGGACAGATGAGGTACGGGCGCAGCACAGTCCCGCCGTCGAACCCGGCCGAGTGCGTGGGCACGGCCGTAGCGGAACCATCCGGCCCGGCGGGTGATTCCGCGCGGGCGAAGAGACCGGAATCAAGCCCGGACGACGGGTCGGGGCCGGCTGCGAAGCGTTCGTCGTCGCGCATCAGGGCGGCCAGCGCCGGAACCGACAGGTCGCCGTCGAAGAAGGCCGCGTGCACGTCGACCACCAGCCGGGCCGGCGCGGGCACGCCCAGCAGGAGCAGAGCGTGCCGCGCCTGCTCTCGCAGGCCGGGCAGCGTGCTCTGGCGGGTCATCTCGGCAGCCTTCGTCGGGGGGTACGCCGGTCGACACTAGATCTTCGCGCACCGGACCGCCAATGTCCGTGCGACGCACCGCGATTCACCCCGCGGAGCTGAATAGACCCCGCATATCGGACCGCGGGCGTCGCACGCGCTACGTTCGAGCCATGCCGAAGGCCATCTGGAACGACGAGATCATCGCCGAGAGCGACGACACCGTGGTTGTCGAGGGCAACTACTACTTCCCGCGCAGCTCGCTTCGGGAAGACGTGGTTCGCCTCTCCGACACGCACACCGTCTGCCCGTGGAAGGGCAAGGCGTCCTACTACACGCTCGAGTCGGGCGACCACGTCACGCCGGACGCGGTCTGGTTCTACCCCGAGCCGAAGCCCGACGCCACGGCCGTTCGTGACCGGGTCGCCTTCTGGAAGGACGTCAAGGTCGTCGCCTGACGACCTTCGGCAGACCCGCCCTTGGACAACAACGACCGGAGGCCCGCTCACGCTATGCGCGGGTGGGCCTCCTCGATCTTGGTCACCTCGAGATAGTCGAGCATGTCCTTCTGCTCGGCCAGATCCAGCGCGTAGAAGGCCTCGTACGCCGAATTCCGCGCGTGTGGCGTCTCGGCCGCGAGCAGCGCGATGATTCCCGACCAGGCCAGTGACACCCGGTCGAAGAGCCGCGCCGCCCGCAGCGACGTCAGGCGGCTGAGCATCGCCACCTTCGTCGCCGCATCGTCGTCGTGGGCGATCCGGTCGGACAGCTCGAAGAGCGCCTTGCCCCGGTACGGATGTTCCGACTCGATCAGCCGGGCCAGCTCCGCGTTGTTCATGTGCTCGACCGGCGGCGCCGGTCCACGGCTCGGCAGCGGTGTGCTCACTGCTTCCCGTCCCCTCTCACGATGTTCCTCCCCCTGGACACCGACCGTATCGGTCGGAAGCTCAACGTGCTCGGCTGTCGCGCCCGCTCTCGAAGCCGTTGCCGGGCACCTGATGGGGCAGCGACGGCTGGTTGCGGAAGGTCGGGAACGGCTTGGCCGGGGGCATCACCGGCGCGGCCGGGCCGTCGTCGGGGACCGCCGGGAACCTCTGCGAGAAGCTCTCCAGGACGGCGCGTCCCGTTTCTGACTCGGGCCCGACGGTCTCGTTCACCGCCACCTCGACCTGCTCGGCCAGCCCGGCCTGGGCCCGGCGGATGGTCCGCAGGATCTCGGTGGCGAGCCCGGCGTCGGGCAGCTCGAGCGTGGTGATGGCGCCACCGCTGTCGACCCCGACCCGGATCACGCCGTCACCGCCGGTAGCCGAGGCGGACAGCCGGGCCACCCGGTCGGCCAGCGTGGCCGTCGCCTCCGCGCGCCCGGAAGGCGGCGAGTTCCAGGAACGCTCCGCCGCCTCCACGTCGTCCAGATTGCGACCAAGCACAGTTTTGTCCTCCGTTGCCGACTTTCTTCTGTGTTGGCGTCCTATGAGATCACGGACGCGCAACTCAGCGTGACCCGGTGTGCGGGCGCGCCACGAGGTCACCCGACCTGGCGACCGTCTCGTAATGTATGCGTGGTTTCACATCCACATTCGAGGCGCTCGATCTGAGGCCGAATTCGAAACCAGTCCGGGCGATACATTAACGGTTGCCGGTGGGCAAACATCCCGACCGGCAGGAGGAGCCGCGTTGACCGACGAGGAATACCCCGCGCAATGGCGGTCGGAGATGGTCGATGTCTCCGGGCTGACGCTGACGGAACTCGCCGACCTCACCCAACGTGACGACTCGGTTCTGAGCCGTACGCTTCGCCGCCTGTCCCACGACCTGACCGACCCGGACGAGCCGATCGCCGGCTTCAACTCGGCGCTCTGACGTGCGGAGGCACGCTCTCACCGACCGCGATTTCGCAGCGTTGGGAGCGGGCCGGCCGTCACCATCCGTCATCGATGAGTTGCGGCGTGGTCAGCACGGCCGGAATCTCCTGCTGCTGCGCGCGCTGCCCGGCGACCACGGCGCCGAGGCCGATCTCACCGATCCCCTGTTCGGCGCCTGGGCCGCCGCCCGCCTCCGCGACCGCGTCACCGGCCCGCCGCCGGCCGATCGCCCCGACGTCAGATTTCTGACCGCCGAGCACGACACCATCAGCTTTTCGGTACGCCTGGAGGACCGCGACGACCGCCGAGGCCTGCTGGGCCTCACGCCGTCCGCGCCGCTGACCGACGCCGAGGCCGCGCACTGGCAGGAGTGCTTCACCGACGCGTGGCGCCTGCTGGTCACCCGGCACCGGGCCGCCGCGCTGCTGCTGGCCGACGTGCTGACCTGCGTCGTCCCGGTCGAGTCGGACGCGGGCGCGGCCGGGATCAGCGCGACGTCGGCCGACGCCTTCGGTGCGGTCGCGATGTCCCGCCCGGCCGACGCCACCGGCCTCGCGGTCGGCCTGCTGCACGAGGCGCAACACAGTGTGCTGAACGCCACCTCGTACCTCTTCGACCTGCACCTCGACCCGCGCGACCGGGGCTATTCGCCGTGGCGGGACGACCCGCGCCCGGCCTCCGGCGTGCTGCACGGCGCGTACGCCTATCTGGCCGTGACCCGCTTCTGGCGCACCGAGGCCGGCACGACCGGCGACCCGCTGGCGACCTTCGAGTTCTGCCGCTGGCGCGAGGCCGTGGCCGGCACCGCCGAACGCCTGCTCAGCACCGGCCGCCTCACCGCCGCCGGCCGCCGCTTCACCGGCGCGCTGCTCGACGAGGTCCGCCCGTGGCCGGCCGAGCCCGCCGACCCGCGCATCGTCCACCTGGCTCGCCTGGCCAACGACGACCACTACGTCCGCTGGCGCCTGCGCAACCTGCGGCCCGACCCCAGCCCCCTGGTGGCCGCCTTCCACCGTGGCGACCCGCCCCCACCCCCGACGTCCCAGCTGCGGACGGACAGCCGCCGCGCCCTCTCCCACTCGCCCCGCCTCAAGGCGATCCACGACCTGCTCCGCCGCGGCGAAGTGGTCGCGAGGTTGTCCACAGGCGCGCCGGCGCCCGACAGCCCTGTGGACAACTCCGCGGAACTGTCGGACCCACGCGCTACGTTGCCGCCCACCCAGAGGGGTGGGGGAGGTGGCGGTGGCCGCGCCGATTTCAAGATCGAGAGGAGCGGGGGAGACGGCGGTAGCCGCACCGACTTCACGATCGAGAGGGACCATGAGCGCGGCGCGCGCCACCCGAGCTCCGAGCAGACACGCGAAAGTCGCCTCGCGGCCGTCGAGGCCGCTCTGCTCGCGGGTGATTACGGGACAGTTCGGCGCGCGTACACGGGCAAAGATCTTGATCTTGAATTGACGCCGTTGATCATCGCGGGTGGGGTGGGTGCGCGGGCCGAGGATGTTGCCGCGCTGGTGCGGGCCGGGTGTGCGCCGGGCCGGGTGATCGAGTGGATTGTCGGCTGACATCTCTCAGGTGAGCGCGACCGGGACCGATCTGGTCGCCTGGAGGTGAGCCATGGGGCAGAGCACGGGTATGAACCGGGTCCGGCGGGTGGTCGACGCCGCGATGGTCTTCGGCTCGTTGCTGGTGCTCACGTGGCCGGTGCTGTTCGCCGAGCGCACCAACCTGGCCGTACCGGTCGGTGTCGTGGCGTTCCTCGGGATCGGCGTGATTCTGCTGGCCGAGCGGTGGCCGCTGCTCCAGTACGCCCCGATCGCGTCCGCGGTGATCTGCGCCGGCTGGTGGCACTATCGGGACGGCGCGATCACGCCGGAGCTGACCGGGCTGCTCATCGCCGTGTCGGCGGTCATCCTGGTCCGGCAGTTCCTCGGCGCCCGCACCAACGACCGGCTGATGCGCGACCTCACCAAGCAGCGCGCGATCCTGACCCGGCAGGCCTACTTCGACCCGCTGACCGCGCTGGGCAACCGCAAGCTCTTCATGAACCACGCCACCGACGCGCTGTCCGACGCCGACGACACGATCACCGCGATGATCCTGGTCGACCTGGACGGCTTCAAGGAGATCAACGACACGTACGGCCACGCGGCCGGCGACGAGCTGCTGGTGAGGACGGCCGAGCGGCTCAACGCGAATGTTCGGGGCAACGACACCGTGTCCCGGCTGGGCGGCGACGAGTTCGTGGTGCTGCTCCCCCGGCTGGCCGACGACACCATCGCCGACACCGTGGCCAACCGGATCCTGCGTGACCTGGCCGTGCCGCTGACCGTCGGCGACACCGTGCTCAGCATCCAGGCCAGCGCCGGCATCGCCTTCGCCCGGGGCGGCGGGTGGGCCGTGGACGCGGTCATGCGTGACGCCGACGTGGCCCTCTACCAGGCCAAGGCGGACGGCAAGGGTGTCGCCCGGCGGTTCGACCCGGCCCAGTTCGCGATCGCCGAGCAGCAGCGCCGGGACGAGGCCGAGCTGCGCCGCGCCGTGGACGAGCACGAGTTCGAGGTGCACTACCAGCCGATCGTCGACCTCGACGGCGAGCACACGGTCGGCGTGGAGGCCCTGGTCCGCTGGCGGCACCCGTCGCGTGGCCTGCTCGCCCCGGCCGCGTTCCTGGATCTCGCCGAGGAGATCGGGCTGCTGCCGCGGCTCGGCGGCTGGGTGCTCGCCGAAGCCTGCGAGCAGGCCGCCGCGTGGCAGCAGGCAAATCCCGGCTTCGAGCTGAACGTCAACCTCTCCGCCTCCCAGCTCGGCCAGCCCGACCTGATCGACGAGGTGCGCGGTGTGCTGGAGCGCACCGGCCTGCCCCCGCACCTGCTGGTGCTGGAGCTGACCGAGTCGGTCGCGCTGACCGACCTGGCCGAGTCGGCCCGGGTGCTGGGCGCGCTCAAGACCCTCGGCGTACGCATCGCGCTGGACGACTTCGGCACCGGCTTCTCGTCGCTCAGCCACCTGGGCGCGCTGCCGGTGGACGTGGTGAAGATCGACCGCTCGTTCGTGGCCACGATGCAGGACACGGCCGGCGCCTCGGTGGCCGAGGCGGTGCTCCAGATCGCCCGCACCTTCGACCTGTCCCCGGTCGCCGAGGGCGTCGAGGACGCGTTGCAGGCGGCCCGGCTGCGCGAGCTCGACTGCGGGCAGGCGCAGGGCTACCACTTCGCCCGCCCGATGCCGGCCGCCGACCTCACCGCGCTGCTGACCCGCCAGGAAGCCCTACAGGGGCGGTAGGTCGATCTCGGTCTCCAGTCGCAGGCCGGCGGCGGCGCGGGCCAGGATCGGATGATTCTCCCCGTACGCCTTCGTCAGCGCCGTCATCTCCTGTTCCTGGGCGGTCTCGTCACCCGCGTCCAGCGCCACGTTCCAAGCGCAGGCGGCGGTGTCCGGATGGTCCGGGCCGCGCACCGTACGGGAGCGCATCAGCGTGTCCGCCGCGATCTCCCGCGCCTGCTGCCCCTCGCCGGTCTGCAACAGGTCGGCGACCATGCCGTTGGCACAGGACAGCGTGAACGGGTGGTCGGGCCCGACGCTGCGCCGCAGCCCGACCAGCGCCTCGGTGTCGATCGTGCGCGCCTCCGGGAACCGGCCGGTCGCCCGCACCACGCCGGCCAGGTTGGCCGACGCGGCCAGGGTGAACGGGTGGTCGTCGCCGAGCACCGCGTGGTAGCGGGCCACCACCCGTTCCAGCAGCCGGTGGGCCCCGTCCAGGTCGCCGTCGGCCCGGGCGCAGTTGGCCAGGCCGACGATCGCGCCGAGCGTTTCCACGTTCAGGTCGCCGAACCGCTGCCGGAACCGGTTCACGTTGGCCTCGGCCAGCTTGCGGGCGTGCGCGAGGCCGCGGCGGCGGGCGGCCAGCGCCACGAACCGGCGCAGCAGCAGCACCATCGGATGGTCGGCGTCCAGGGTGTGCGGCAGGACCAGGATCTCGGCCGCGCCACCGAAGTCGCCCATCCCGATCAGGTCGAAGGCCAGCGCGCCCCGCGACGAGATGATCTCCGGGTGGCTCTCGGCCAGCACCGCCGAGCGGTGCTTGAGGGTCTGCTCGTCGAGCGCCTTGGCCCCCCGGAAGTCGCCGAGCAGCCGCAGGTCGGCGGCCAGGTTGTTGGCGCAGCGCAGGGCGGTCGGATAGCTGTCGCCGTAGAGCCGGCGGTAGCGCACCAGGTTGTCCGTGTCGAGCAGCCGGGCCTGTTCGAAGTGGCCCTGCATGCGCAGGTCGGCGCCCACGCTGTTGGCCGTGGCCAGGGTGGTCTCGTCGTCGCCGCCGAGCGCCTCGCGCTGCAGCCGCAGCGTCTGCGAGTTGAGCGTGCGGGCGTCCGGGATCCGGCCCACCGCCCGCAGCGCGTTGGCCAGGTGGAAGGAGACCAGCAGGGTCTGCTCGTCGGCCTCGCCCACGGTTTCCCGCCACCGGGTGACCGCCTGGGTGGCGAGGTCGCGGCTGGAGTCGTAGTCGCCGCTCGCGTACAGATAGCGGACGCAGTGCACGACCAGCTGGCGGGACTCCTCGGAGGATCCGCCCAGGGCGTCCGAGTGCACCAGGTGCGGGACGATCTCGGCGTACCGCGGCCAGGCCGTGGGCGTGTCCGGGTCGCCCGGGTCGGCGGAGGCCAGCATCCCGCGGACGGCCCGGAGCTGCGCGGCGTGCCGGTCCGAGCTGAGCTCCTGGCTGAGCATGCCGCGGATCAGCGGGTGCACGAGCAGGCGTTCGCCGGACGGGTCGAGGTCGGCCAGCCCGTACCGGCCGATCAGCCGCATCGCGGCCCGCAGCCGGCGCTCCAGCCGGATCGTCGGCGCCAGTTCCTCGGGCAGCTCGCGCCCGCGCGCCGCCCAGAGCAGCTGCCACGAGACCGGCGCGCTGGCCAGGAACGCGCACAGCTCCAGCAGCTGGGCGGCCGGCGCCGAGGCGGCCCGCAGCGCGTCGGTGGCCAGGCCCCAGGCCACCCGGATCGGGGTCGGGAAGGCCAGTTCGGCGGCGCGCTGGTCGTACCTTCGCAGGTATTCCGCTGTGGACCAGCCGGCCGCCACCCGCACCGCGGCCGCCTGGTGCA
Organism: Actinoplanes sp. NPDC051470; assembly: GCF_040682035.1. NCBI lineage: Bacteria > Bacillati > Actinomycetota > Actinomycetes > Micromonosporales > Micromonosporaceae > Actinoplanes > Actinoplanes sp. NPDC051470. Next base: position 195,969 of record NZ_JBFBAA010000014.1, on the reverse strand, counting down.
ACGCCATCGGCACGTCCTGGAGCCGGTCGGCCAGGCGCTCGGCGTCGGCCACGGAGGCCTCGGGCAGGCGCCGGCGGAGGAAGTCCACACTGTCGGCCCGGTCGAACACCGGCACCGGCACCGCCTGCGCGATCTCCGACGTCCAGCGCGGGTTGCGCGAGGTGACCAGCACGTGACCGGCGCCGCTGGGCAGGTACGGCTTGATGTCCTCGGGCCGGTTGGCGTTCTCGAAGACGACCAGCCAGTTCCGGTACGGCTCGCCTCGGCTCAGCGCGTCGCGCACCGCGCCCAGGGTGCGGTTGATGTCGCGGGCCTCGGGCAGGCCCAGCCGCTGCGCCAGCCCGACCAGCGAGGCGCGCATCCCGGCGGTCTGCTCCGCGGGAATCCACCAGACAAGGTCGTACGTGTCGGCGTACCGGTAGGCATACTCAATCGCGAGCTGGGTTCGTCCCGTGCCGCCAAGCTGGTGCTCCGGCGCCGGCAGCAGCGCCACGGGACCGTTGCCGAGCAGGCCGCGAACATCGCTGAGCAGGTCTTCCCGCCCGGCAAAACGCGGGTTGCGCGGTGGCAGTCCACCACGGATAGGCACGGCAGCCCCTCTCGCACAGGAATATTGTCACTACGAAAGGTAAGGCCTCTCCGTTGTCCGAGGAAGTAGTGGCCAGACTGGACCGTACGACCGACACCGTGACCGTGGTCCTGACCGGCGAGGTCGACGTGCTCACCGTCGACCAGGTGCGGTCGGCTCTGGCCGAGGCGATCGCCGCCCTCCCCCGCTCGATGACCGTCGATCTGTCCGACTTGTCGTTCATCGACTCCACCGGTCTGGGCGCCCTGGTCTTCGGCTTCCAGCGGGCCCGGGACGCCGGCATCACGTTCCGGCTGTCCCGCCCCACCTCCGGTGTTCGTCAGATCCTGGTGGTCAGCGGCCTGCTCGAGGTCGTCGAGCTGGAGGACTGACGTGCCGTCCCTCGTCGACCCGGTCGTCCGCCCCGGCACGATGAAGTCCCGCCTCCAGCCCGACATCCACGGCGCCGGCCTCACCCTGCGCCCCTGGCTCCCGTCCGACCGCGCCACCGTGGTCGGCGCCTACACCGATCCCGGCATCCGCCAGTGGCACGCCCGCTCGATGACCAACGAGGAGGCCACCGACTGGATCGCCCACTGGCCCGGCCGCTGGCGAGCCGAGTCCGGCGCCGGCTGGGCCATCCTCGACGAGGGCAAGGTGGCCGGCCAGATCAGCCTGCGCCGCCTCAACCTGCCCCTGGGCCTGGGCGAGGTGTCCTACTGGGTTCTCCCCGCCGCCCGCGGCCGCCGCATCGCCCCTCGAGCCCTGGTCACCGTGTCCACCTGGGCCTTCGAAACCCTGGGCCTGCACCGCATCGAGGTCGCCCACTCGACCGTCAACCAGCCGTCCTGCCGGGTGGCCACGACCGCGGGTTTCGCCCTGGAGGGCACCAAGCGCGCCGAGATGCGGCACGCCGACGGCTGGCACGACATGCACCTCCACGCCAAACTCTCCACCGACCCTTAAATCAAGATCAAATTCTGGATTTTCCCACGTCCGTCGTGGTCCAGACCGCTTGCTCCCGCGGGCTCCAGGTCCGTGCGTGGTCAGGCCGCCACAGGCGGCAGACCCACTTCCCAGAGCGCGCTGACCGGCACGGCCCGCAGCTTCTCACCGAACGGCAGGGTCGACGTGCCGGTGTGGAGCACCACGCCGGCGACGAAGTCGTCGCCGAGACGGCCGGCCAGCCGGCGCAGGCCGCGGAAGTCGTCCGGCCCGACGGTCGTGGCCGCCTTGACCTCGATGCCGACGACCTGCCCGGACCGGTTCTCCAGAACGGCGTCGACCTCGAACTTGCTGTGGTCGCGGTAGTGCGACAGGTCGACGGCCGACGCCGACCAGGTGAGCTGGCGGGCAAGCTCGGAGATGACGAAGGACTCGAGCAGCGGCCCGAACGGCGCCCCGGGCCGGAGCAGGGCGCGGGCGTCCACACCGACCTCGTTGGCGGCGATGCCCGAGTCGACGAACACCAGCTTCGGAGCGGCGGTGGCCCGGGTGCCGAGATTGCGGGACCAGCCGGGAATCCGCTTGATGAGGAAGATCTCTTCCAACGCCTGGAGGTAGCGCGCGATCGTCGACCGGCTCAGGCCCAGTGCCGACTCGAGCGCGTTGGCCGCGATGATCGTCGCCGACCGGGCCGCGAGCAGCCGCACGAGCTTGCGCAGCTCGCCCTTGTGGTGGATGTCGGACAGCTGCCGGACATCGCGCTCGATGAGCGACTGCACGTAGGCGTCGAGGAATCGCCGCCGGCGCTTGGCGTCGTCGCGGGACGTGGCCTCCGGCAGGCCGCCGCGCACGATGCGGGCGGCGTAGCCGGCTCGCGTGACCGTCGACTCATGCCGGAGTTCGGGTCCGAGCGTGAAGATGGCGTCGACGAAGCCGTCCGGCTGGCCATCGAGCTCGCCCTGGGAGAACGGCCAGAGCTCGACGGTCTCCATCCGGCCGGGCAGGGCATCCGGAGCGGCGACCATCCCGAACAACCGCGACGAGCCGGTGAGCAGGAACCGGCCGGGCCGCGGATCGGCGTCGACCGACGCCTTGATGGCGAGGAGCAGGTCGGGGGCTCGCTGGATCTCGTCGATCGCCAGGAGCTCGGCGGAGTCGACGAAGCCGACCGGGTCGGCCAGAGCGGCGGCACGGTCCTGAGCTCGGTCGAGGTCACGCCGCTCGGCCACGCGGTCCCCGGCGACCACTCGCACCAGAGTGCTCTTGCCGGCCTGACGCGCCCCGCTCACCAGAACGACACGTGTGTCGGCCAGGGCGGCGGCAATCTGCGACTCGACGCGGCGAGGGAGGAGATCAAGCGTGGACACACCCGATCCTAACTGTCGCGACCGCCAAACTTTACATATGCGGCGGCGTAACTCTACATATGCGGCGGCCTGATGCTACATATGCGGCGGGACGGCGCTCGATCTGCGGCGCCGTTTCTCAGGCCGGCTTGGCCGGGACGGCCAGGCCGATGCCCGGGGCGACCGGCTTGAGGTGGCGGCCGGCCAGGAGGGCGAGGCTCAGCAGGGCGGCGAGGATGGCCAGGGCGCCGGCGCCGTACCAGGCCAGGTCGTAGTCGCCGAGGCGGTCGCGGAGGGTGCCGGCCACGACGGCGGCGATGGCCGCGCCGACCTGGTGCGAGGCGAAGACCCAGCCGAAGACCACGGCGCCCCGGTCGCCGAAGTACTCGCGGCAGAGGGTGACGGTCGGCGGGACGGTGGCCACCCAGTCCAGGCCGTAGAACAGGATGAACACCACCATGCTGGGGTGGGCGGTGGCCGCGAACAGGGACGGCAGCACCAGCAGGGACAGGCCGCGCAGGGCGTAGTAGCCGCCGAGCAGCAGGCGGCTGTCGACGCGGTCGGTGAGCCAGCCCGAGGCGATGGTGCCGACGATGTCGAAGAAGCCGACCAGGGCGAGCAGGCCGGCGGCGGTCGTCACGGCCATGCCGTGGTCGTGGGCGGCGGGGATGAAGTGGGTGCCGACCAGGCCGTTGGTGGTGGCGCCGCAGATCGCGAAGCCGCCGGCCAGCAACCAGAACGGGCCGGTGCGGGCGGCCTGGGTGAGGGCGCTCAGGGCATTGCGGGCGGCGTTACCGGCGGGCGCGGCCGGCGGCGGCGAGGCGGACGCGGGCGGAGGCGGCGGGGCGACCGCACCGTAGGCGAGGACGCCCAGCTCGGACGGGCGGTCGCGCAGGCGCCAGACGACCAGCGGCACGACGGCCAGCGCGGCGAACGAGACGGTCAGGGCGGCGGTACGCCAGCCGCTGTGCGCCGACAGGTTGGCCAGGACCGGCAGGAAGATCAGCTGGCCGGCCGCGCCGCCCGCGGTGAGGATGCCGGTGACCAGGCCGCGGTGCTTGACGAACCAGCGGCCGGTGATGGTGGCCACGAAGGCCAGGGCCATCGAGCCGGTGCCCAGGCCGACGAGCACGCCCCAGCAGAGGATCAGCTGCCAGCTCGTGGTCATGAAGACGGTCAGCCCGGAACCGGCCGAGACCAGGAGCAGCGCGAACGTCACCACGCGCCGGATGCCGAACTGTTCCATCAGGGCGGCGGCGAACGGCGCGGTCAGGCCGTAGAGCAGCAGGTTCACCGAGACGGCGGCCGAGATCGTGCCCAGCGACCAGCCGAACTCGTCGTGCAGCGGGGTGAGCAGCACGGACGGGGTGGCGCGGAAGCCGGCCGCGCCGACCAGCGCGACGAACGCCACGACGCCGACGAGCCAGGCGGGATGGATACGACGAGTCACCAGGGAAGTCTGCGGAACCCGGCGACCAAAGACGAGTGGCCCGGAGGACATCATGCGCAAGAATCAGGCCATGACTCGTCATCATGTCGCCGTCCTCGCCCTCGACCAGGCCGTCACCTTCGATCTGGGCGTGCCCGGCCAGGTGTTCACGTCGGCCCGGGACGACCAAGGTCAAAGTCACTATTCGGTACGCGTGTGCGCGCCGCACCCGATCCGGACGACGGCCGGCTTCACCGTGACGGCCGACCACGGGCTCGAGGCGCTGGACGACGCCGACACGGTGCTCGTCCCGGGCGTCGGCCGGTCGTCCGATCCGGTGGAGCGCGGCTTTGTCGCACCTGAGGTGGCCGAGGCGCTCCGGAAGGCGTACGAGCGCAAGGCCCGGATCGTGTCCGTCTGCACCGGCGCGTCCGTGCTGGCCGCGGCCGGCCTGCTCGACGACCGCCCGGCCGCCAGCCATTGGGCCTACGCGGACCGGCTGCGAGAGCACTACCCGCGCGTCAAATGGGACTTCGACGCGCTGTTCCGGGACGACGGCGACGTGCTCACCTCGGCCGGGGTCGCCGCCGGCATCGACCTCTGCCTGCACATCGTCCGAAGCGACCAGGGTAGCGAGGTGGCCAACCGGGCGGCCCGCAGTTGCGTGGTGCCGGCCTTCCGGGACGGCGGGCAGGCCCAGTTCATCGAGCGCCCGGTGCCGGTCACCGCGGGCGCCGGCACCGCGCGCACCCGGGAGTGGGTGACCGGACGGCTCGGCGAGACGGTCGCCCTGGAGGAGATGGCGGGCCACGCGCGGATGAGCGTGCGCACGTTCACCCGCCGCTTCCGGGAGGAGACCGGACTGAGCCCGGCCCGATGGCTGCTCCAGCAGCGGGTGGCGCACGCCCGGCTGCTGCTGGAGTCGACCGACCTGCCGATCGACGTGGTGGCCCGGCGCGCGGGGCTGGGCAGCGCCTCCGCCCTGCGGCAGCATCTGCACACCGCGATCGGTGTGTCGCCCTCGGCGTACCGCCGGACGTTCCGGCTATCCACCACGCAAACGTCCGAATAACGGCAAGATTGAGCTAAGTACGCCGTATCGGCCGCCCGAAAAGGATGTCGTGGATCAGACCTTTCGCCCGCTGCTCGACGCCCTGAAGCAGATCGGCGTCGACCCCGTGGCGGTGGACGCCGCCGCGGAGGAGGCCCAGCGGAGCGGCCGGTCGGTGCGCGCGGTCCTGATCAACGACCAGGTGGTCACCGAGGAGCAGCTGACCGAGGCGGCGGCCAAGGCGTTCGGCATCAACACGCTCGACCTGGTCGGCTACAGCCCGGACCCGGTCGCGCTCAAGCGGATCCCGCTGCCGGTGGTGCTGCGGCACCGCGTGCTCGGCCTGTCGATGACCGACGGCGAGATCGTGGTCGGCGTGACCGACCCGGGTGACGTGGTCGCGCTGGACGACGTCCGGGCCGCGACCGGCCTGACCGTCCGGCCGGTGGTGGTGGCCCGCAGCGAGGTCCGGCGGATCATCGAGCGGCTCCAGCGCGAGGACAGCGACCTCGGCGACCTGGGCGACAACCTGCAGGACGACGCGGCCGGGATGGCCGCGCAGGCGGCCGGGGCCGACGACGTCCCGATCGTCCGGTACGTGAACAACCTGATCGAGCAGGCCGTCCAGAACCGCGCGTCCGACCTGCACCTGGAGCCCACCGAGGACGACATGCGGGTGCGCTACCGGATCGACGGCGTGCTGCACGAGGTGGACACGGTCCCGCGCAACGTCATGGCGGCGCTGATCTCGCGGCTGAAGATCATGTCGGGCGTCGACATCACCGAGAAACGCATCCCGCAGAACGGCCGGATCACCGCCCTGATCCGGGACCGGACGGTCGACCTGCGGACCGCGACGCTGCCCACCGTGTGGGGCGAGAAGATCGTGCTCCGGGTCCTGGACACCGGCGGCATCGACCTCGACCTGGCCAAGCTCGGGTTCACCGAGCACAACCTGAGCCGGTTCGCCGAGTCGTTCACCAAGCCGCACGGCATGCTGCTGGTCACCGGGCCGACCGGATCCGGCAAGTCGACCACGCTGTACGCGACCCTGGGCAAGATCAGCCGCCCCGAGGTGAACGTGATCACCGTGGAGGACCCGGTCGAGTACCGGCTCCGCGGCGTCAACCAGGTGCAGGTGAACGCCAAGGCCGGCCTGACCTTCGCCGCGGTGCTGCCGGCCATCCTGCGGTCCGACCCGGACGTCGTGCTGATCGGTGAGATCCGGGACGGCAACACCGCCCAGATCGCGGTCGAGGCGTCGCTCACCGGTCACCTGGTGCTCTCCACGCTGCACACCAACGACGCGCCGGGCGCGGTCACCCGGCTCACCGAGATGGGCATCGAGCCGTTCCTGGTCGGCTCGTCGCTGGACTGCGTGCTGGCCCAGCGGCTCGCGCGCCGGCTCTGCGACTGGTGCAAGGAGGCGTACTACCCGACCGAGGAGGAGCTGGTCGGCGCGCGCTGGCCGTTCCAGGACCTCAAGGTGCCGGACACCCTGTACCGCCCGGTCGGCTGCCGGAACTGCGCCAACACCGGCTACCGCGGCCGGATCGCGCTGCACGAGGTGATGCCGGTGTCGGCCGAGATCGAGTCGCTGACCATCCGGCGGGCGTCGTCCAACGAGATCCGCGAGGTCGCGGTCAGCCAGGGCATGTACGACCTCCGCGCCGACGGCCTGGCCAAGGCGTCGGGCGGCCTGACCAGCGTGCGCGAAGTCTCCCGCGTCGCGATCTGACGACGTTACCCGCTCGCTCCCGGTACCGCGCAAAAACGGCGGAATAGCTCCTAAACCTCGGTTCGGCCGTGCCGAATGAGGGGGGCGTCAGAACCCGCGAGAGATTGTCGGTGCCGCACATGTACCAGCTCGACCACGACGTGCCCCAGCAGGCGGCACCGGTGGACGCCGTGCCGGCGGACGACCTGGCCGTGCTCGACCAGATGCTCGTCACGCTGGTCGAGTCGCGTGGTTCCGACCTCCACCTGACGGTCGGCTCGCCGCCGATGATCCGGGTCGACGGCAGTCTGCGCCCGCTCCCCGGCTACGGCAAGCTCAACTCGGCCGACACCGCGCTGCTGGCCCGGGCCGCGGTCAACGCCGAACAGTGGGAGACCTTCCAGCGCGAGCACGAGATGGACTTCGCGCACAGCATCGTCGGCGTCTCCCGGTTCCGTGGCAACCTCTACATCCAGCGCAACTCGTGCGGCGCCGTCTTCCGGGCCATCCCGCACAAGATCAAGCCGCTGGACGAGCTGGGCATGCCCGATTCGGTGTCCCGCTTCGCCCATCTGCCGCGGGGCTTGGTGCTGGTCACCGGACCGACCGGTTCGGGCAAGACCACCACTCTGGCCTCGTTGCTCGACCTAGCCAACCGCAGCCGCGCCGCGCACATCATCACCATCGAGGACCCGATCGAGTTCCTCCACCCGCACAAGCGCAGCGTGGTGAACCAGCGCGAGGTCGGCACCGACACCGAGACCTTCGCCCAGGCCCTGAAGCACGCGCTGCGGCAGGACCCGGACATCATCCTGGTCGGTGAGCTCCGTGACCTGGAGACCACCGCGACCGCGCTGACCGCGGCCGAGACCGGTCACCTGGTGCTGGCCACCCTGCACACGCAGAGCGCCACGCAGACCATCGACCGCGTCATCGACATCTTCCCCCCGCACCAGCAGTTGCAGATCCGGGCCCAGCTCGCGGCGTCGCTCCAGGGTGTGGTCACCCAGGCCCTGGCGCCGAAGGCGGACGGCAAGGGCCGCGTGGTGGTCAGCGAGATCCTCACCGCCACGCCGGCCATCCGGAGCCTGATCCGCGAGGGCAAGTCCCACCAGATCCCGTCGTTCATGCAGGCCGGCGGCAGCGACGGGATGTTGTCCTTCGATCAGCACCTGGCCGAGCGCGTCCGGGAGGGGCTGGTCTCGATGCCGCACGCCCTGGAGATCTGCCACTCCCAGGAAGAACTCAAGCGCCTCATCGGACGGATGTGATCCGAAGTGCCCGCCACCAAGACGTTCCACTACAACAGCATCGACGCGACCGGGCGTAAGACGAAGGGCACGGTCGAGGCGGCCAACGAGGCCGCGGCGATGCACATGCTCAAGACCCGCGGCGAGGTCCCGCTCGAGCTGAGCGTGGCCGGCCAGGGCCTGAACATGGATCTGAAGATCCCCGGCCTGGGTGGCAAGACCAAGCTCAAGGACCTGGCGGTCTTCGCACGCCAGTTCGCGACCATGACCGCTTCCGGCATGTCATTGCTGCGGTCGCTGTCGATCCTGGAGGAGCAGACCTCGGCGCCGGCCTTGAAGAAGGCGGTCGCCGAGGTCCGCAACGACGTGGCCGGCGGTGTCTCGCTGTCGTCGGCGATGTCCAAGCACGACCGGCAGTTCCCCCGCCTGATGGTCGCCATGGTGCGGGCCGGCGAGGCGGGCGGCATGATCGACAAGGCTCTCGAGCAGATCGCGGACAGCCTGGAGAAGGACGCGGCGCTCCGCGGCAAGATCAAGAGCGCGCTGACCTATCCGGCGATCGTGCTGAGCTTCACGTTCGTCCTCATCGCCCTGGTCCTGATCTTCATCGTCCCGATCTTCGAGGCGATGTTCAAGAGCCTCGGTGGCGAGCTGCCGGGGATCACCCAGTTCCTGGTCGACACGAGCCACAACATGTGGTGGATCGGCCCGCTCTTCCTGATCATCACGATCGGCGGCTCGACGATCTTCAAACGCCGGCTGCGGTCGAGTGCGGAGTTCCGGTTGGGCTTCGACCGCTTCAAGCTCAAGATGCCGGTCTTCGGGCCGCTGCTGCGCAAGCTGGCGATGAGCCGCTTCTCGCGGAGCCTGGGTCTGCTGCTGAACGTCGGCGTGCCGGTCATGCAGGCGCTGTCGGTGGTCGGCGAGACCACCGGCAACGAGGTGATCAACGCCGCGATGAAGGACGTCCAGGCCGCCGTCCGCGAGGGCCAGCCGATGTCGTCCGCGCTGCGCCACCACAAGATTTTCCCCGAGATGGTCACACAGATGATCGAAGTGGGCGAAGAAAGCGGCCAAATCAGTCAGATGCTGGACAAGGTTGCCGATTTCTATGACAGGGAAGTCGACAGCGCCGCCGAGTCCCTGACCGCCTCGATCGAACCGATCATGGTCCTCGTCATGGGAGCCGTGGTCGGCGGAATGGTGATCTGTCTCTACCTTCCGATGTTCACCATCTACCAGAACATCCAGAGCAACTGACGCGCTGGAGCAGTGAAACGACCGGTCCCTCCGGTCGACGTCGGGCACCCGAGCCCGGAAGGTTTATCCCCGCCCACCCTGACGCCACACTGGAGGCACCCCCAATGCAGGACATCATCACCCGGCTGCGCGCCAAGAAGGACGACGACGGCTTCACGCTCATCGAGCTCCTGGTCGTCGTGGTCATCATCGGCGTGCTGGTCGCGATCGCCGTGCCGGTCTACCTGAACTACCGCCAGGGCGCGGCCGACAAGTCGGCCCAGTCGGACGTTCGCGGCGCCATCTCGGCCGTCGAGCAGTGGTACACGGACAACAACAACACGTACCCGGCCGGCCCGACCGCCAAGCAGAGCACCACGTACAACCTGAGCACCACCACCGCTGCCGGCGCCGCCGGCGCCGCCGGCAAGGTCACGTTGTCGGACAAGACCGAGATGGTGTACATCCCGCCGTCGGGCACGGTCACCTCGTACAAGCTCTGCGCCACCAACACCGGCGGCAGCGGCAAGTACTACATCTACGACAGCGCGTCGGGCGGTTCGGTGAAGTCGGCCACCACCATCACCGCAACGAACTTCACCACCTGCGGCCCCTGACCCGGCACGCCGCCGACGGCGTCCATCCACCCAACGCGAGCCGAGGAGGTCGACATGCCGCAGCCCATGCTGCTCTGCATCGCCGGCCTCCTCGGTCTCGCGATCGGCTCGTTCCTGAACGTCGTCATCCACCGGGTGCCCGAGGGCCTGTCCCTGGTCAAGCCCGGCTCGCACTGCCCGCACTGCGGCCACGAGATCCGTAACCGGCACAACGTCCCGGTGCTCGGCTGGGTGCTGCTGCGCGGGAAGTGCGCGGACTGCCGGGCGCACATCAGCGTCCGTTACCCCTTGGTCGAGGCGGGGACCGCGGCCCTGTTCGTGGCCGTGGCGGCTCGCTTCGGGCTCTCCTGGGAGCTCCCGGCGTATCTCTATCTGGCCGCCATCTCGATCGCGCTCGCCGCGATCGACCTGGACAAGCTGCGGCTGCCGGACGCCATCGTCAAGCCCTCGTACGCCGTCGCGCTGGCCCTGCTGCTGCCGGCCGCCGCGCTCGGGCACGACTGGCGCGCGATCGTCCGCGGGCTGATCGCCGCGGCCGCCATGTGGATCTTCTTCGAGATCGTCGCCTTCTTCGGCGCGATGGGCGGCGGCGACGTCAAGCTCGCCCCGCTGCTCGGCTTCTACCTGGGCTGGCTCGGCTGGAGCGCGGTGGCGATCGGCGCGTTCGCCGCGTTCGTCCTCGGCGGCCTGGTCGGGGCCGGCCTGATGGCGGCCCGGCTGGCCAAGCGGAAGACGCGCATCCCGTTCGGCCCGTACATGCTCGCCGGCGCGTTCCTCGCCGTGTTCGCCGCGGCGCCGATCGCGGACTGGTACCTGAACCTGCTCTCCACCCCCATCGCCTGAGAAAGGGAACCGATGGCTGGCATCACTCCGATCGGGCTGGACATCGGCTCGTCGTCCATCCGCGCGGTCGAGGTCCGCCGCGCCAAGGACGAGCACACCCTGACCAACTTCGGGCAGGTCCCGCTGCCCCCGGGCACCGTCCAGGGCGGCACCATCCAGGACCCGGTCGTCGTCACCACCGCGCTCAAGCAGCTCTGGGCCGCCTGCCGGTTCGACACCAAGAAGGTCATGCTCGGCGTGACCAACCCGCAGCTCGTGGTGCGGGAGATGTCGGTGTCGAACCTGCCGCCCAAGGAGATGCAGAAGTCGCTGCCCTTCCAGGTGCGCGACGCGTTGCCGCTGGCGGTGGAACGGTCGGTGCTCGACTTCCACCCGCTGGAGGATCCCGGAACCAATCCGACCGTACGCGGCCTGCTCATCGCCATGCCCAAGGACGCCGTGCTCAGCTCGGTGCAGGCGGTGGAGAAGGCCGGCCTGCACGTGGTCGGCGTGGACCTGGCCTCGCTGGCCCTGCTGCGCGCCGCCTCCCGGCTGGACGCCCAGGTCGAGGCCATTGTGGACATCGGCGCCGACGTGACCAGCGTGGTGGTGCACGTCGACGGCGAACCGCTGATCGTGCGGACCGTCCCGCGCGGCGGCGCCGAGGTGACCGAGAGCATGGCGACCCGGCTGGGCATCCCGGTGCCCGACGCCGAGGTGCTCAAGTGCCGCTTCGGCCTGCACGGCGACGGCACCCCGGACAGCGCGACCGCCGCCGCCGACGCGATCCGGCCGCTGGTCAACGAGCTGCGCAGCTCGTTCACCTATCTCGCCTCGGGCGAGCGGCAGAAGCAGGTCACCCGGATCTCGCTGTGCGGCGGCAGCGCGCTGATGCCCGGCCTGGCCGAGCACCTCCAGCAGTCGCTGAACGTCTCGGTGATGTACGCGGACAGCGCCGGCCGCCTGCGCGACACGCGGCGGGCCCGCCAGCGCGGCTTCGACAGTTTTGTGCCGTCGGCCGCCGTGTCGATCGGCCTGACCCTGGGAGCGGCAGCCTGATGGCCCAGACCACCCTGATGCCCCTGGACCCCGCGCTGTCACCGCAGCAGGTCACCCGGGTGCTCACGATCACCGCCAGCCTGCTGCCCGAAGAGGTCGTCGCGGCCCGCCGGGCCCGCCGGACCCGCGGCTGGGTGCTCGCCGTGGTCGGCGCGGTCATCCTCGCCCTGGCCGGCTGGTACGTGGTGGCCGACCGTGGCGCCCTCGACGCCTCGACCGAGCTGGAGTCGGTCACCGCCGAGCAGTCCCGCCTGCAACGCAAGCAGGCCGGCTACGGCGAGGTGGTGAACACCCAGAGCGAGAACATCACCATCACCAAGCAGCTGAAGACGCTGATGGCCAAGGACCTGCAGTGGGCCGGCCTGATCGAGACCCTGCGTGACACCGGCCGGCCCTCGAGCGTGTCGCTCCAGGGCATCACCGCCACCCTGGTCGCCGACAAAGCCGCCACGACCGCTCCGGTCCTGCCGAGCACCAGCGGCGCGGCCACGATCGGGACGATCACGCTCATCGGCACGGCGCCCGACAAGCCGTCGGTCGCCCGTTACGTGGAGACCCTGACCCAGGTCAGCACGCTGGCCAACCCGTACGTGACCACCGTGACCCAGAGCGGCAAGACGGTCACCTTCGTGCTGACCGTCGACGTCACCACCCGGGCGCTCTGCGGCCGGTTCACCACCAAGTGCAAAACCTCCGGAGGCAACTGATGGGTGCCCGCCACGCCGACCGGCTGTGGATCGCCGGCGGCGCCGCCGTCATCGTCGCCCTCGGGCTGATGACCTGGTTCTTCCTGGTCAGCCCGAAGTACGCCGAGGCCGCCGAGCTACACCAGACGACCGAGGACACGCAGGTCCAGATCGCGGTGCTGAACAAGCGGATCGCCGACCTGGAGCACGAGAAGTCGAAGCTCCCGCAGTACCGCGCCGCGCTGAAGGTCAGCCAGAACGCGCTCCCCTCGGGCTCCGGCGTGCCGGACCTGCTGCGGCAGCTGCAGAAGTCGGGCGACTCGCTGAACGTGACCGTGGGCGGCGTCAGCGTGAACGCCCCGGCCGCGGTCGAGGGGATGACCGACATCTACTCGCTGCAGATCGCGCTGACCCTGGACGGCACCGCCAGCAACCTGGGCAAGTTCCTCACCCAGCTCCAGACGACGCAGCCGCGGGCCGTCCTGATCGACTCGGCCACGGTGACCGGGACCGGGGACGGCGCCACGACGAAGACCACCATCTCGCTGTCCCTCCACGCGTTCGTCGCCGTGCCGACCGGCCAGGGTGCTCCGTCGATCACCACGACGCCCGCCAAGTAGCGCCGCCCGACGTCGAAACGCCGCGGCAACCGCTCAAGTCCGACCAATCGCGGCCGATGGGGCCGCGGACGGCTCCACCCCTCGCAGCCGCGACCCAGACGAATGGAACGGCCATGGCCCACCGACTCGTGTCGTACCGACCGGCACGCCGCCGCATGAGGCGGCGTGACGGCGGCTTCTCGCTGATGGAAACGCTGGTCTCGCTCGCGGTGATCGGCACCGTGATGGCCGGGACGGCACCGTTCCTGATCAAGTCGGTGGGCGTGGTCGCGCAGCAGCGCACCCAGCAGGTCGCGGTCGAGGTCGCGAACGACGCGATCGAACGGGCCCGCGCCCTGTCGCCCACGTCGCTGCTCGCCGGCCGCAGCCTCACCAGCGCGAAGGCCCAGCTGGCCTCCGCGCCGGCGCAGGTGCAGTCGGTGCTGGACGTGACCCAGATCGACGCCAACGTCCTGCTCACGACCCTCCTGGGCAGCTCACCCGACGTGACCGCGCCGCTGCCCCTGACGCCGCTGCCGGTGACCGTCGGCAACGTCACCTACCAGCAGAACTGGTACGTCGGCAGCTGCTTCCAGAGCAAGGCCGCCCCAGCCTCCCCCACGCTGCTGAACACCCTGGTCGGCCTGGGCGACTGCATCGGCACCAAGCCGGGGCTCGGCCTGATCGCGGTCCCGTACTTCCGGGTCGTGGTCGCCGTGACCTGGAAGCACAACGGCTGCAAGGACGACGCGTGCACGTACGTCACCTCGACGCTGGTCAGCCCGAGCGCCGACCCGGTCTTCGACCTCAAGCGGCCGCCGCCGGCCATCGTCGCCCCGCTCAAGCAGTCCCACTACGTCGGTGACAAGGTCGACCTCCAGCTCGTCGCGGCGGGCGGAACCCTGCCGCGCACCTGGACGCTGACCAACCTGCCGCCCGGCCTGACCGCCACCAGCGCCGGCGTCATCTCGGGCAAGCCGACGGCGGCGGGCACGTACACGGTGACCGCCCACGTGGAGGACCGTGACAAGAACAGCGACGACGCCACCTTCACCTGGGTGGTGGCCGACCTGCCGGTCCTCACCTCGCCCGGTGCGCAGGTGTTCCGCACCCTGACCGCGGTCTCGCTGCCGATCACCCTGACCGGCGGGCTCGCCCCGATGGTCTGGACGGCGACCGGCCTGCCCGCCGGTCTGCTCATCGACGCGGGCACCGGCGTCATCTCGGGCACGCCGCTGACCACCCAGTCGACGGCACAGACGGCCACCGTCAAGGCGGTCGACAGCCTCGGCAAGCAGACGGCCACGACCACCTTCACCTGGCGCACGTTCACGCCGGTGAACCTGGTCAGCCCGGGTGTGCAGAACGCCACCAAGGGCGACAACGGCGCCTACAACCTGGGGGCGGCGGCCTACGGCGGCCTGGCTCCGTACACCTTCTCGGCCACCGGGCTCCCGGCCGGCGTCACCATCCACCCGAACAGCGGCCAGACCACCGGGATCATCACCGCGGGCACCCGTTACCTGGTCACCGCCAAGGTGACCGACAGCCTCGGCGGCTCCGCCTCGGTCGTCGTCCTGGTCAACGTGGCCAACCGGATCGGCACCGACCTGCGGGTGACCGCGCCGGCCCCGGGGGCCCCGGACCAGACCACCGCCCTCAACGCCACGGTCTCGCTGACCGCGCAGGCGGCCGGGCAGTCCGGGCTGTCCTGGACCGCGACCGGGCTGCCGACCGGCCTGACCATGAGCGCCGCCGGCGTGGTCACCGGCAAGCCGACCGTCGCCGGCAAGTACACGACGACGTTCACCGTCACCGGTGGCGGCCAGTCGGCCTACCTGATGTTCACCTGGACGGTGAACTGATGCGGCGCCGGGAGCGGACCGACGACAGCGGCTTCTCGCTGGCCGAGGTGATGGTGTCGATGAGCGTGATGAGCGTCGTCATGGTCGTCTTCACCTCGGCGATCCTGCAGGCCTACAAGACCAGCGCCAAGTCCGAGTCGATCTCGATCGTGCAGGCCCAGCTGCAGAACGCTTTCCAGCGCATCGACCGGGAGATCCGGTACGCGTCCTGGATCAGCCAGCCGGGCCAGGTCGGCACCGCCTGGTACGTGGAGTACGCCGGGTACGACGGCAGCAGCTGCGGCCAGCTCCGGCTGGAGACCTCCGGGACCGCGGAGGGCCCGAACAACGCCGGCGGCGTGCTGCAGTGGCTCACCTGGCCCAAGGCGGCGCCCCCGGCGGCCGGCGCGGCGGGCCAGACGATCGCCTCCAACGTGGTCGCCCCGGACAGCGCCGGACCCTTCGAACGGCAGGCCGCCGGCACCGCCACGGGCACCGGCGCCACCGCCTTCACGCCCGACTACCAGCGACTGCGGGTGCGCCTCTCGGCCCGGCGCGGCGACAGCGTCGCGGCCGTCGACACCACCTTCACCGCGCTGAACACGTCCCGCGACACGCCCGCCACGAACGACTGCAGCAAGGGGAGGCCGTCATGATCGGCACCGGATTCTGGCGGAGCCGGCGGCGGGCCCGGCGATCGGACGAGGGCTCGATGCCCGCGGCGATGATCATCACCCTGGTCGGCATGACCCTGAGCGCCGCCATCGCGCCGCTCGTGGCCAACCAGATCGTCAGCACCCGCACGATCACCACGCGGACCGACGCGCTGCAGGCCGCCCAGGCCGGGATCGACGTCGCCCTCGGCCAGCTGCGGGCGGCCGGGACCGCCGGGTCGGGCGACCTGGAAGCCTTGCCGGCCTGCACGTTGACCGGCGCGTCGGAGACCGGCTCGAAGTACAAGGTGACCATCCTCTACTACAAGCTGTCGGCCGCCGGCGCGCCGGCGCCGCAGGACTGCCCGCCGACCGACGTGCCGGTGACGGCCAAGCTGACCGCGACCGGCGGCCCCGACGGGGTCACCCTGGCCCAGGGCACCCTCGGCACCCGCACGCTCGAGTCCACGTACACGTTCAAGACCAGCAACGAGAACATCAGCGGCGGCGCCGTCCAGCTCGCCTCGCCGGCCGCTCCGCTCGCGCTGTGCATGGACTCCGGCGAGGACTCGTACCCGGCCGCCGGATCGACCGCCAAGGCGCAGCTGTGCAAGAGCGGCGGCGCCAGTGACCAGCGGTTCGCCTACACCGCCGACCTGAATCTGAAGGTGGTCAGCTCCGAGACGGCGGGCGCGCCGGACGGCATGTGCCTGGAGGCGGCCTACCCGCGGGCGATCGGCAACGTCGTCAAGTTCCAGCCCTGCCTCAAGCTGACCGCCCGCCAGCAGTGGAGCCTCAACGACTCCTCGGAGTTCTCCGGCACGCGGGAGAACGAGGTCGTACTGAACGAGTTCTGCCTGAGCCTGCTGAACCCCGGCATCACGGGCAGCGACATCGTGCTGGGCTCGTGCGCCGCGGTGTCGAACAAGAACGTATGGCGTTCGCAGCCCGGCGTCGGCGCCGGCATGTCCTCGGCGGCGACCAACCAGCTGGTCAACTTCAAACAGTTCAGCCGGTGCCTGGACGTCACCAACTTCACACCGGGCTGGCCGTACATGATCGTCTGGTTCTGCAAGCAGGCCCCGAACGGTGTCCCGCCCTGGAACCAGGCCTGGTACATGTCGCCGGCCGGCAGCAACATCCTGCAGAAGCGGATCCGGACGATCAACACCAACGACGGTCAGGGCTACTGCCTGACCACGCCGGGGTCGACGGCCGCGGCGACCTACGTGACGCTCACCGCGTGCGCTGCGACCGGGATCCTCGACGACAAGATGGTCTGGACCGTGTACGGCGACACCGGGGTGTACGCCAGCAGCTACCGCATCGTCGACAAGAACGGCTTCTGCCTCACCCCCACCGACCTGACCGCCACGCCGGCCGACACGCACACCGACGGCACGGCCAAGGTCAAGCTGGCCGAGTGCACCAACTCGGAGCTCCAGAAGTGGAATGCCCCGGCCGACTTCAACAAGCCGACCGTGCTCACCAACACCCAAGAGAAGTGACGCCGGCCGACGAGGTCGAGGGCGCGATGCGGACGCCGGACGGGCAGTGGCGGGTGGAGATCGTCCGCCGCGGCCGCACGCGCTGGTACCGCGTCGTGCACGGCGACGAGGTCATCGACTGGTTGTCGATCGCCTCGGTGGAACGGATCCTGCGGGACGCCGGCGTCGACCGCGACCAACTGATCGAGGGCTAACGGCTCGGAACCCACCAGACCTTGGTCGGGCCGTTCAGGGTGGGGCAGGCCAGGTAGCGGTCGCGCTGTTCGCAGCCGTACGCGGCGCCCACCTCGACCACGCCGACCGGGCGCACCCGGCCGGCGTGGTCGTGGATCTCGACCCAGGTCCAGCCGGGCGCACCGGTGTCGGGGCGCAGCAGCAGGTCGCCGGCCCGGATCACGGGGCCGAGCCGCTGGGTCAGCCGGCCGGTGCGGGGGTCGCGCAGGGTCACCTCGGGCATCTCCTGGTCGTCACCGGCCAGCACGGTGTGCTCGTCGAAACGGAACGCGAAGGAGAGCTCCCGGTTCGTCCAGAGCGGGGCCCCGCTTCCCGGGTCGATCGCGCTGACGCCGACCGCCGACGGGTCGCCCAGGGCGCTGATCCCGGGCACCGCGCTGGACACGCACCAGACGTCGCCGCAGTCCTCGGCCAGCCCGGTCGGCCCGGAGGTGCGCTGCCACAGCCGGGCGAACGGCACCAGGGAGAAGGCGGTCATCGACGCCTCACCGGCCGCCTTGCGCCGGACCACCATCCGGTTGTCGCCGACCGTGCCGATCACCGTGCCCTCGATGTCCGGGAACTGGGCCGGGTGCAGCGGGCCGCCCAGGTCGCCGCGGGACAGCTCGCGCCCGGTCGCGTAGTCGAGGATCAGCACCGTGCCGTCGGCGCCGGCCAGCACCACCCGCCCGGGCTCGCCGTCAGCCGGCACCGAGGGTCCGAAGTAGACCCGGAAGCCGGCCGGTCGTTCCCAGATCGTCCGCCCGGTCCGCGGATCGGCCAGCCGCAGGACGGTCCCGTCCGGCCGGTCGGCGGTGAACAGCACACCCGCGCCGGCGATCATGATCGCCGCGGAGTTGGCCTCCTCGTGCGTCCACAGCATCTTGCCGGTGGCGGCGTCCAGGAAGCTGATCCGCGGGTCGCTGCCGGATCGGGCCATCAGCACGCCGGCCGCGTCGCTGATCACCAGGTTCTGCACACCCTGGATCAGGGCGGCCGCCCACACCTCCCGGCCGGCGGTCAGGTCGTACCGGCGTACCGCGGACTCGCTGTTGGGGTTGTTGATCCCGTAGTGGGCGGTATAGAGGGCGTCGCGGCCCAGCTCGAACGCCGCCGCCGCCGAGCCGCCGGCGGTCAGCACCTCGCGCAGGGCCCGGGGCGCCGGCCCGTCGGCGGTGAGCGCGGCCAGCAGGAGAGCGGCGAGGAGCAGGGCGATCAGCGAACGACGCGAACCACCGGCCCGGGAGCGTTCGGACGCCCGCGGCGGGTCCGCATCCAGGTCGATGACCGCCACGCCCACCATCGCCTCATCATGCTCCTGCCCCAACCGACACGGGTAGGTCACCGTGAGTAGGCTTACCGCATGTCTTATGCGGTACCGCCGACAAGAACGGCGGCCGTCGTCCGGCAGCTGCGCAACGAGATCGTCTCCGGTGAGCTGCCGCCCGGCACGCTGATCAAGGACGCCGAGCTGGCCGCCCGTCTGGGCGTCAGCATCACACCGGTGCGCGAGGCGATCGCCCAGCTCTCCGTCGAGGGCCTGATCGACATCGCGCCGAACCGGACCCGGCACGTCACCAAGGTGACACAGAAGAACGCGCTCGAGCTGATCGACGTGATGGGCGTGCTCGCCTGCGCCGGCTTCGAATGGGGCGTCGACAACCTCACCGAGACCCACCTCGACACGCTGCGCCAGCGGCAGAAGGAGTTCGTCGAGGCGCTGGCCGCCGGCAACGTGCTGGCCGCCGGCGCGGCCGGCGCCGACTTCAGCACCACGGTGATCCTGGCCAGCGGCAACCGCGAACTGCAGTCGATGGTCGACCTGGTGGTCGCCCGCACGATGCGCATCCTCGCGATGTCGGCCGAGAGCAACCTGTGGAGCACCTGGATCGAGGGCCACGACGCGATCATCGACCTGCTGGAAGCGGGCGACCGGCCGGGTGCGGTCGCCCGCTACAAGCAGATCTACGTCGACTACCGGGCGAAGGTCGAGCAGGAGCTCTTCGACTAGCCCAGGGCCTTGATCAGGGCCGGCAGGTGGTCGAGGGCGGTGCGGCGCAGGGCATATCGGGTGATGCCCCAGCGCCGCTCGTGTTCGCGGATCTGCGCCGCGATCTCCTCGATCGTGCCGACCAGGATGAACGGCACCTGCCGCAGCTCGTCGACGCCGAGACCGACGTCGTCGGCCATCTCCTCGAGCGCGGCCTCCGCGTCGTCGGTGACCTCGAACTGCTGCACCAGCGCCTCGAGCACCTTGCCGCGCAACGGCTCCACGTGCTCGTCGATCTGGTCGAGCCGCCAGCGAACCTCGTGATTGCGCCCGTCGGGCCTGGTCCTCCCGAGCCCGGACAGCCCGATGACGTCCGCCTCCTCGGCGGCCCAGCGCAGCAGCCGGGAGTTGCCGCCGCCGAACAGCAGCGGCACCTTCGCCTGCACCGGGCGCGGCTTCTCCAGCCTCGCCCCGGTCATGGTCAGCGCCGGAGTGTCCACTGTGACCTCCTCGCCGGCCAGCAGCCGCCGCGTCGCCTCGGCCACCGCGATGCATCGGTCGACCCGGCCGCGCACATCCGGCCGGGTCTGCCCGACCGACTCCCACTCGGCCGGGTTGTGCCCGGCCCCGATGCCGAGCAGCGCCCGGCCGCCGGACACCACGTCGAGCGTCGCCACGTCGGCGGCCAGCAGCATCGGCTCGCGGACGCCGGCGTTCACGACGTACGCGCCGAGTTTGATCGTGGTGGTCACCGCGGCCGCCGCGGCCAGGGCGACATGGGGCGCCGCGCACTGGCCGGGATGGTCGGGCGTGAGCAGCGTGTCGAAGCCGTTGGCCTCGGCCGTGCGGGCGGTCTCGAGCCATTCGGTGGCGTTCTGCGGTACGGCCTGGAAGGCGAATGCGGTCATGCCCAGCACCCTGCCCGCCGCGGCCCGGGGCGGGTAACCCCATTTCGCGGCGGGCGAAGGTTGTTCACAGCCAGCGGAAAAACCGGACGGCTCCGCCGGTGAAGACGCCGATGTACGCGAGGAGCGCGATCACCGGGAGCAGGGCCGGCCAGTGCCCCACCGAGGCCGCCTGCATCGCCGCCTGCCCGGCGCCGAGCGGGCTGAGCTCGCCGATCCGCTGGAGCCAGTCCGGCATCACCTCGCGCGGCGTCCACAGCCCGGCCAGGAACATCAGCGGGAAGAACAACGCCATGCCGATGCCCGACGCGGCCTTGCCGCTCGGCGCGACGGCGGCCACGAAGATCCCCAGGGCGAACACCGCCGCGCCGCAGAGCAGGAAGGCGACCAGGAAGAGCAGAAGGTGCCGGGGGAACGGCACGTCGAAGGCGAACCGGCCGACCAGCACGGCCAGCACCCCGGCGACCAGAGCGGTGACCGCGTTCATCACGAGTTGCGCGCCGAGCAGCATGACCGGCGAGGCCGGGGTGGTGGCCATCCGGCGCAGCACCCCTCGCTCCCGGTAGGTGGCGAGGACCTGCGGCGTGGACTGCAGGCCGAGCGAGGCCAGGGCCAGGACGAGCGCGATCGGCACGTACAGGTCGATCACCCGCAGGCCGCCCAGCTCGGGGCTGACCTCGCGGAAGGCCGGGATGGAACCGAGGATGCCGACCAGCACGACCGGGAAGAGCAGCCCGAAGAAGGAGAGCATCGGCTCGCGGAGGAAGAGCCGGAACTCGGAAGCGGTGAGTTTGCCGAAGGCGTTCATGGCGGTTCCTCTCAGGCGTCGGTGGGGCGGCCGGTCAGCTGGACGAACGCGTCGTCCAGAGTGGCCTGTTCGAGGCGCAGGTCGGCGGCGACGATCTGGTTCGAGGCGAGCACGCTGGTGACGGCCTGCAGCAGGGCGCCGGTGCCGACCACCTCGACGGCCGGCCCGTGCCGGCGCACCTCGCGGACCTCGGGCAGGGCCGTGAGCAGCTTCTCGTCCAGCGGCGCGGACGGCCGGAACCGGATGCGCTGCTCGACGGCCACCCGCTCGACCAGGCCGGCCGGGGTGTCCAGGGCGACCACGGCGCCGTGGTCGATCACCGCGATCCGGTCGCAGAGCCGCTCGGCCTCCTCCATGAAGTGGGTGACCAGCAGCACCGTGACCCCGCGGTCGCGGATCCCGGCGATCAGGTCCCAGGTGTCCCGCCGGGCCTGCGGGTCGAGGCCGGTGGTGAGCTCGTCCAGGACGGCGATCTCGGGCCGCCCGACCAGCGCCAGCGCGATCGACAGCCGCTGCTTCTGGCCGCCCGAGAGCTTGGCGAACGGGGTCTTGAGCTTGTCGCCGAGACCGAGGTCGCGAACCAGCTCACGCCACTCGACCGGGTTCGGGTAGAACGCGCTGAACAGCTCCAGGGCCTCGCGGACGCGCATCTTGTCGGGCAGCGCCGACTCCTGCAGCTGCACCCCGACCAGGCGGCGAAGGTCCGGGTCGCCGGGGGTACGCCCGAGCACCTCGATCGTCCCGCCGTCCGGCTTGCGCAACCCGGCGATCGCCTCGACCGTGGTGCTCTTGCCGGCCCCGTTCGGACCGAGGATGCCGAAGATCTCGCCGCGCTCGACGGAGAACGTCACGTCGGCGGCGGCGACGGTCGGCCCGTACTCCTTGCGGAAGTTTCTGACCTCGATGACTGGCATGCGTTCAGCGTCGCGGCGCGGCGGCCGGGTTCCATCAACCAGCGGCAGGCGACCGCGGTCCACCGATCGGTGGATGGGGATGAGCCAACCGGTTTTGGGGATCTCCGGCGCGGCGTACGCCTATTTTGCTAGCTTTCACCCGATTAGCGAGACCAGGAGGGCATGTCGTGCGAGTCCGGCGCAGAACCCTGCTCGGCGCCGTCGTCGCGGCCGCCGGGCTCTCCGCCTGCGGCGACACCGCGGAGAGCGGCGACGATGGCGGCACCACGACCATGTGGATCTGGCCCGGCGGGCTGGACGACGCCATGGTGGCCGAGGCGGTGCGGCATTTCGGCGGCACCACCAAGCTGAGCGTCAGCACGGTCGAGGGCAACTACCTGGAGCAGCTCACGCCGGTGCTCAACGGCGCCGGAGCGCCCTCCGTGGCCGGGATCAAGGGCGAGGACATCAGCTCGGTCCTCCCCCGCGCCGACCTCTTCGTCGACCTGAACACCCTCGGCGCCGGCGACCTGAAACCCGACTACCTCGACTGGAAGTGGCGGCAGGGCAGCACGCTGGACAACCGGCTGGTCGGCTTCCCGATCGACACCGGGCCGACCGCGCTGTTCTACCGGCACGACGTGTTCCGCAAGGCCGGGCTGCCGGCCGAACCGGACGATGTCGCCGACGCCGCCAAGGACTGGCCCGGCTACCTCGCCCTCGGCCGTCGACTGGTCCGGAAGCTGCCCTCGGTCCGGCTCTTCTGCAACGCGGCCGACCTGTTCAGCAGCTGCGTCGGGCAGAGCACCCGCCGATTCGTGAGCGAGACCAACAACTACATCGGTGACAGTGACGCGGTGCGTGGCGCGTGGGACATCGCGGTCGAGTCGGTCGGGATGGGCGTCAGCGCCGGCATCTTCAACGACGACACCAAACGATTCCCGGCGTACGAGGCCGGCACGGTCGCCAGCGACACCGGTCCGGCCTGGCTGGCGCAGGACCTGGCCGGCTCGGCCGCCGGATCGGCCGGCAAGTGGCGGGTGGCCAACGGCTGCGCCGACGGCGCCAACCAGGGCGGCTCGTTCCTGGCCATCCCGGCCGCGGGCGGCGGGCACGAGACCGCGTTCGAGGTGATCCGGTGGCTGTTGTCACCGGCCAACCAGGCCAAGATGTTCGCCGGCGCCAAACTGTTCCCGTCCGCGCCGGCCGCGTTCCAGATGGCTGAACTGCTCGCGCCCGACCCGTTCTTCGGCGGCCAGCGCACCACGAAGGTCTTCGCCGCCTCGGCCGGCCAGGCCAAGCTCTCCTACGAGGCGCCGTCGGACGCCGCCATCGAGCAGATCTTCCTCGGCCACCTGCAGAAGCTGGAGGCCGGCACGACGACCGCGGCCGCCGCCTGGACGGCCGCCGTCGACGAGGGCCGCAAACTGGCCGTCAGCAAGGGTGTCCTGGCCGACTGACCAAAGGCGTGTCTCAACGGGCGGCGCTGAGCGGCAGCAGGTGGCCGGCCAGGTCCGAGACGACGTCGCGGACGACCACGCGGGCGTCGTCGGCCCGCCGCTTGGTCGACGCCTGCCGGGCCATGATCATCTCTGCGTTCGAGGGCGTGACCGGGATCGCCGGGGTCGGTATCCAGCCCGCCGGCAGCGGGAAGTTCCGCTTGGCGTGCTCGGCCAGCAACCATCCGGCGATCGCGCCCTGCACGTACGGCTCCGGCGAGACCAGCGCGTACCCGCCGTTCCGCACCGCTTGCACGGCGATGTCGTCCAGCCCGAACCCGCCGGCGATCCAGGTGCCGGCCGACTGGTTGCGCAGCCGGGCCAGGCTGCGGGCGTCCCGGTCGCCGGTGCCGACGAAGCCCAGCGCGCGCGGGTCGGACCGCACCAGCAGCTCCCACGACTTCAGGTTGGCCGCCGGGTCCTGCTTGGTGTCGAACGGCCCCAGCAGCCGCACCCCGGGCCGGACCCGCGGCAGCCGGGAGCGCAGGCCGGCGATGCGCTGGTCGAGCGCCTGCACGCCGGGCACCGCCGTGCCGAGCACGACCACGCCGGCCGCGTCCCGGGGCAGCAGGGAGGCGACCTGATCGGCCAGCATCTCGCCCAAGGCGAAGTTGTCGTTGCCGACATAGAGCTTGACGCCGGAGCCCTCGGCCGGCGGGGAGTAGACGGCGATCACCGGGGTGCCGGCCTCGCCGGCCGCGGCCATCGGGCCGGACAGCAGCTCCGGCGTCCAGGTGAACACGGCCAGCCCGTTCCGCCCCTCCCGGCGCAGGTCCTCCAGCATGCCGAGTTGCCGCGCGGTGTCGCCGATCGGCGGGCCGGCCTCGGTGTGCCGCACCCCGGCCTCGGCCACCGCGGTGGCATACCCGGCGGTCATCTCGCGGACGTAGCCGAGACCGGCGTCCGCGGTGAGGAAGGCGACGGCCGGGTCGGGAGCGGCGTAGCCGGCGCTGTGGCCGCCCAGGGAGAGGACCAGCGTCACGGCCGCCACCCCGGCCACTGCCCGGCCGACCCGCATCGCGTCCTCTCCTCCCGTACCCGTCTCGGAATTCTCTTCGGCAGCACCCGAGCCGCTCTACAGCGTTTCGGTGACGAACCTCAAGCTCAGCCCGGCCCGGCCGAATCTGTGGCGAGGAACGACAACGGACGAGGGGCGGACTGATGCGGGCAGGCTGGATGCGGCGCAGGGCGGTGGCGCGTACCGCCATCGCCGCGCTCGCGGCCGGTCTCACCCTGCTCGCCGCCCTCGCCGTCTTCAGCGCCCGCAACACCGCCCAGGCCATCACCGGGATCGCCGGAGCGGAACAGGTCACCCAGCAGTGGGGCCAGGTCTACCTGCGGATCGGCATCGAGTACGAGCAGCTGGTCGACTTCGTCCGGGCGGACAGCGAGGTCGGCCGTGGCCCGCTGATCTCCTCGATCGGGTCGGCCGAGGAGAACCTGCGCTGGCTGAACGCCAACGGCGGCCCGTCCGACTCGTTCCAGGCGCAGACGCTGCAGAACACCTACGGCGGGTACAGCTACACGCTGCGGGACCTGGTCGACGCCCAGGCCGAGGGCGACCGCGCGCGGATGGAGGACGACGCCAAGAAGGCCGCGCTGAGCGCTTCGGCGCTGCGCAAGCAGGCGTCGGTGAACATCGCGCGGAACAACCTCGAGACGAGCGGCCTCCTCCTCGAGACGCAGCTGGACAACCGTCGGGTGCTGCTGGCGGTGGAGATCATCTCGGTGATCGACCTGCTGCTGGTGGTGTTCTGCGCGCTGGTCCTGGTCGCGTACCAGCGCAGCACCGAGCGGCAGGCCCGAGAGAGCCGGTACCAGGCCATGCACGACAGCCTGACCGGCGTGGCCAACCGCAGCCTGCTGGTCGAACGGCTGGACCAGGCGGTGGCCACCGGCGGCGGCACCGGACTGTTGCTGCTCGACCTGGACCACTTCAAGGAGGTCAACGACACGCTCGGCCACCTGGTCGGCGACCGGCTGATCCAGGAGGTGGCGGCCCGGCTGACCGAGTCGGCGCGGGCCGATGACACGGTCGCCCGGCTCGGCGGCGACGAGTTCGCCGTGGTCCTGCCGGACATCGGCACGACCGACGACCTGATGCGGGTGGGCCGGCGCATCCTGGACGCGCTGTGCCGCCCGGCCGACCTGGACGGCTTCGTCGTCGACGTCAGCGCGAGCATGGGCGCCGCGCTCTACCCGGCGCCCAGCGACAGCACCACCGACCTCATGCGGCACGCCGACGTCGCCATGTACACGGCCAAGCGCGGCCGGCTCGGCGTCGCCCTCTACGACCCCAAGCACGACGGCAACACCACCGAGAAGCTGACCGCCGGGGCCGAACTGCGCAACGCCATCGAGCACGGCGAGCTCGAGGTCCATTACCAGCCCAAGGTACGGGTGAGCGACCGCACGCCGTCCGGGGTCGAGGCCCTGGTCCGCTGGCGGCACCCGGCCCGCGGCCTGCTCGGCCCGGACGCGTTCATCCCGGTGGCCGAGCAGAACGGCCTGATCCGGCCGCTCACCGACGTGGTGCTGACCGCCGCGCTGGAGCAGCTGCGGACCTGGCGGACGGCCGGCCTGACCCTGCCGGTCGCGGTCAACGCGGGCGCCGACTGCCTGCACGACGCCGGCTTCCCTGCGCATGTCCGGGCCCTGATGGACCGGTACGACGCCGGCCCAGGCGAGCTGACCATCGAGATCACCGAGAGCATGGTGATCACCGACCCGGAGCGCGCCGCGACCATCCTGGCCGAGCTGCGCGCGATCGGCGTCCGGGTGTCCATCGACGACTTCGGCACCGGCTACTCGTCGATGAGCTACCTCCAGCAGATGCCCCTGGACGAGCTGAAGATCGACCGCCGGTTCACCGCCCGGATCGAGCAGGAGGGCAGCGGCCGGGCCATCGTGGCCGCGATCGCCGACCTGGCCCACGCCTGCGGCCTGCACGTGGTGGTCGAAGGCGTCGAGCACGAGGAGACGGTCGCGATCCTGGACGAGATCGGCTGCGAGGCGGCCCAGGGATACCTCTTCTGCCGTCCGATGCCGGCCGACGAGATCACCGCCTGGGCCCTCGCGCCGGTCTGACCGTTCGCCGGGAACCAGCTCTCGGTCACTTTCCGCACCTCCGCCTCGGGCAGGGTCGCCGCCCGGTCCTCGACGGTGAGGTGGAGGCCGCCGGCCGATCACGCTCTTCGGCGTGGTCTCGCAGGGCGCTCCTATGAGGGCGTCACCACGGCGCGTAGTCTGATCACGTGAGTCAGCCGGTCCCGATCGGACCCTTCGGTGAGATGCTGACGCCGGCCGAGCGCCAGGAGCTCCTCACACTGTCCCGCCCGACCAGCTATCGGCGTGGCGAGGTGCTGTTCCGCGAGGACGACGTGACCAAGCACGCCATCCTCATCGACCGCGGCTCGGTCAAGATCGTGCGCCGCCGGCCGGACGGCGCCGACCTGATCCTCGCGGTGCGGGGCGCCAACGATCTGATCGGCGAGATGGCCGCCATCGACGGCTCCCCGCGTTCGGCCGGCGCCGTCGCCGTGGGCCAGGTCGACGCCTACGTCATCGAGGCGCAGACCTTCGAATCGTTCGTCCGGTCGCACGACAACGTCGGCTGGATGCTCATCCGGTCGATGGCCGAGCGGCAGCGCGACGCCGACCAGCGCCGGCTCGACCAGGTGTCCGCCTCGGTCGCCCACCGCGTGGCGGTCGAGCTGCTGGACATGGCCGACCGCGACGTGGCGCTCGAGCCGGACGGCTTCGTGCTGTCACAGACCGAGCTGGCCGAGACCGTGGGCGCCACCCGCGAGGCGGTGTCCAAGGCGCTCGGCGAGCTGCGCCGGCGAGGCGCGATCGAGACGTCCCGCCGTCGCATGAAGATCCTCGACCGTGCCAAATTGGTATTCTGACTCCCCCACACCGGTACTTTTTCACTCTCGTCCCTGAACTTCCGCTACGCTCTGTGAATGACACAGTGTCCGGAAAGGGGGTGATCATGTGGGATCCCGGGTCCTCGGCATCGCCAGGACACAACTGGTCATCCTGACCAGGCGCTTGCACGGGCGGCTCATCAGAACCGTCCTGCGCAGCGAGCCTTCGCGGGCCGTGACCCTGGTCGCCTTCGACATCGTCGGGTTCGGCAAACGCCAGTCCGACGAGCAGGCTCGGGTACGCCGCCGGCTCTTCGCCACCGCCAACCTGATCAAGAACCGGCTCGGCGGCCGGCTCGCCTACGGCGTTCTCGACCGTGGCGACGGCGTGCTGGTGGTGCTGCCGACCAGCGTCGACCCGCTCCACCTGCTCGGCGAGGTGCTGCCCGACGTGGCCGAGTCGATTGACGACGACAACCGCGTGAGCGGCGGCGACACGATGATCCTCAGGTGCGTGATTCACAAGGGAGAAGCGGAACGCGACCGCTGGGGCTGGGTCGGGCAGGACGTGAACCTGGTGTTCCGCCTCCTCGACTCGCGAACCCTACGGCTGCGGCGCAAGGAGCGGGGCCGGCGGTCACCGGTGACCGTCGCCCTCTCGGAGGCGATCTATCGCGACGCCTGCGAGCGCCTCGGCGACCGGACGGCGCTGGAGAACGAGATCGGGAAGAGGTGGCACGACTCGCTCGAGAAACACCTCTTCCGGGTGAAGGACTTCAAGCAACACGCCTGGGTCGCGTCGGTCGGCGCCCCGTCCCACTGAGGGGCCCGGCACAAATGTGCGGCCCGCGTCTTGCAGGACGCGGACCGCGGGTCACGAATACGCTCCGGCACAAGGAACATGTCATGACTAAACGCAGGGTACCCCGCAAGGACTCCGAGCACAGCACCCAGAACCTATTCGACCTGCGGCTTTTCGTGCTCGTCACGGTCGCCGGCATGATCACCTGGCTGGCCTTCACCCGGCCGGCGCTGGCCACCGCGATCGGCGTGGGACTGGGCACCCTCTACGCCCTGCACCGCATGGTCGGCCGCTAGGTGGCGCATCGAGAGCGACCCGCGTTCTGCTCACGCAGAAGCGGGTCGCGATCAAAACGGGGTGGGGCGGACGTTGCACCATGCGAACCGCCCCACGCTGGTCGCCGGTGATCCGCTGAAGGGACCTGCGCTAGCATTGCTATCAACGCCGAGTGACGAGGAGATGCGGCAATGGCAGCCCTCAGCATCCGAGACCTGGACGACTCAGTCAAAGAGAAGCTGCGTCTCCGAGCCGCCCGGCACGGCCGGTCCATGGAGGCCGAGATCCGCCTGATCCTCACCGCGGCCGCCACCGAAGACGAACGCCCCCGAACCGACCTCTTCAGCGCGCTGACCGAGCGGTTCGGACAGATCGGCGGAGTCGAACTCGACGTCCCGGCCCGGACCACCCCACCCCGAGCGGCGGACTTCAGCGAGTGATGATCGTCCTCGACACCAACGTCGTCTCGGAACTCATGCGTGCCACACCCGCTCCGGCCGTACTTGCCTGGCTCCAGCAAACGTCCACCACCGGTCTCTACACCACGTCGGTCACAGTCGCTGAGATCCGCTACGGCATCGCGCGGCTATCAGATGGCCGCCGCAAGCACGACCTGCACCAGTCAGCCGACGAGATCTTCGCCGCCTTCCCCCGCCAGGTCCTGCCCTTCGACCTCGCTGCCGCCACGGCCTACGCCGACCTGGTCGCCGGCCGGGAAGCGGACGGCATCCCGATCAGCGGATTCGACGGCCAGATCGCCGCCATCTGCCGATCGCAGGTCGCGACCCTCGCCACCCGCAACACCAAGGACTTCGCCGACACCGGAATCTCCCTCATCGACCCTTGGCAGCAGACAACCGCGTGACGCCACCAGCTTCGACTCTCGCAACCACAGCAAGAACACGGCTCCCCGCCGGTGCGGTTCGCGCAATGCCTCAACCGACCGGAACGGCCGCGCAGGTCAGCGAATAGATGGACCGGACGCTGCACCATACGAACCGCCCGATCGCCATCGCGGGCGACCCACTACCTGGACGCCTGGTCAGCGTACGGCTTCATTCATCAGCCGGCCGGGGTACAGCAACGAGCTCGACCAGCTGGTCGAGTCCGGCAAAGTCACGGGGGTTTGTGGTGTAGAGCGGAAGCCGGTTGGCGGCGGCGATCGAGGCGATCATCAGGTCCGCGACACGACGGCGCGGCGTGCGTCCGACGGCCAGGAGAGCGGCCGACACCATGCCGTAAGTTCGGGCCGCCTCCGCGTCGAAGGGCAGTGGATCGAAAGTCGCCTCGGTGTGCTGCAACACGCTCATCCGCTTAGCCCGCTCCACCGGATCGTCAGTGTGATGCGGACCGGCGGACAGCTCAGCCAGCGTCACCGCGCTGATGACCATCTCGTTGGGTAGTAGCGCCGGATCAAGTACGGCCAGATGCACAACGATGTTGGTGTCGATCAGGCCGCGCGTGGCGTCACCACTCACGGTCGAACGGGTCCTGGTCGATGCCGTCGTCGAGATCGGCACGCAACCGGTCGGGATCAACGACAGCAGCGGTGGCGAAGGTGGCCATCACTTGCTCACGGGCGACGAAGGTGCGCCGCCGCAGCGGAATCAGGCGGCCGATCGGAGTCCCATTTCGTGTGATGGTGTACGACTCACCGCGCTCAACCCCACGCATGATGGCACCGGAGTCGTTCCGGAGTTCGCGTTGAGTGATCTCGTGACGCAAAGGGTCCGCCATTCACCCAGCGTAGCGCAGTCGTGCTACAAGACGCTACAAGGTGCTACCCAAGTCTCGTCACAGCTCTCCTCGACGAATACCTCAACGAGCTCTACGGCCGAGCATGTGCGACAACGTTCGCGGTAGGCAGCGGCCTCACGTTTGATCATCTCAGCGACGATCTCAAGGCACTTGCCAAAGAGCCACGAGGGGAACGCACCTGGGCCTACTCCCCGGGGTCCTGGTTCGTCGGCGACCTAGGTATGACTACGATTTTGTGTCCAAGGTGAAGGCGCGACGGTGGAGATCCTCGCGCGGTGTTCCCGACCTGGGATCCTTCGAGGCTACTGGACAAGTCATGCAGTTCGAGGGCTGAGCGAGGTCGAAGGGGTTGCCCCGCCGATGACGAAGTCGCTCGATGTGCTGCTCGGGCGCTGCGCCGACGCGCTCAGCGCGAGTCAGATAACGCGGGGCGTCCGGGGGCTCGGCCCCCGGAGCTGGCATCGTTGAGCTGAGGGGACTCGAACCACTTCAGGCATCCGTAAGAGCACCCGCGGGCACCACAGCGGCGACGTCTCTAATCCTGGCCTCAGGTTGATCGGGGAGAGTGAGCGGCAAAAGCATCGACTGGAGGAGGCGGGCCGGGGTGCGGATCATGATCGCCGACGATGACGCGGCCATCCGTGAGTCGTTGGAGCGGGTGCTTCAGGTCGAGGGTTACGACACCAGCACCGTCGCCAACGGTCTCGCCGTGCTCGACGGGGTCGGTGGGGCCGGCGGTGACACGCTGGATCTGCTGATCCTCGACGTGATGATGCCCCGCCTCGGCGGGTTGGAGACCTGCCGGCGGTTGCGGGCGGCGGATCGGGATCTGCCGGTGCTGATGCTGACCGCCCGGGATCAGGTCTCCGACCGGGTCGCGGGGCTGGACGCGGGCGCCGACGACTATCTGCCCAAGCCGTTCGCCACCGAGGAGTTGCTGGCCCGGGTGCGGGCCCTGCTGCGCCGGCGCACGCCGACCGACGGGGAGCCGCAGATCCTGTCGTTCGCCGATGTCCGGCTCGATCCTGACCGGTTCGAGGCGTGGCGGGGCGGGCGGCCGCTGCGCCTGACCCGGACCGAGTTCTCCCTGCTGCAGGTCCTCGTGCGCAACGCGACCCGGGTCTTGACCCGCGACGCGCTGTTCGAGGCGATCTGGGGCTTCGACATGAGCACCACCGCCAACAACCTCCAGGTGTACGTGAGCTACCTGCGCCGCAAGATGGAGGCCGAGGGTGAGCCGCGATTGATCTACACGCTGCGCGGTCTGGGATACACGTTGCGGGAGACTCCTCCGTGAGCCGGCACGCCCGCCGGGAACCGCGCCGGCTGACCCGATGGTGGCGCCGGCGGTCCCTGCGGACCAGGCTGACGGTGATCGCGGCGACGGCCATCGCGGTCAGCGTGTTCGTGGCCTTCCAGGTGGCCAGCGAGCTACTGGACTGGCAGCTGCAGGACACCGTCGAAAATCAGCTACGCGCCGACTCCCGCGTCCTGGCGACGAACGCGGAGCGCGCCGGTCCGGCGCAGGTCGAGCTACCGCCGTATCCCGGATCCGGTCGGCTGGTGCGGGTCATCCTGCCCGACGGCTCGACCCGGATGCCGGCCGGCCAACCCCCGCTACCCCCGGTCAGTGAACCCGCCGGGCGCGTGGCGCAGGGCGCGTCGGCTGACCTGATGGAGTCGGGCGACAGCGACGACGACGGCTACCTCATCTACACCCTCCGGGCGGGCGACGGCGCGGTCCAGGTGGCCCGCGTCGCCGACGACAGCCCGGTCAACCAGTTCGGGTTCGGCATGCTGCTGATCGGGCTGCTCTGCGTGGCCGGCGGCGCCCTGGTCGGGCGGACCGTGGCGCGGACCGGGCTGGCGCCGATCGACCGGCTGACCGCCGCCGCGGTCCGTGTCGCGCACACTCAGGATCTCGACGCCGACATCCCGGACGAGGGCGGTGGGGAGATCCGGCGGCTGATCCAGTCAATCAACGACATGCTCGCCGCGCTCCGGGACTCCCGGCGGGCCCAGCGGCTGCTCGCCGAGGACGCCGCTCACGAGCTCAAGACCCCGCTCACCAGCCTGCGCCTCAACATCGAGCTGCTGATCCGGCTCGATCGGCGCGGCACCCTGGACAGCGCGTTGCCGGCCGAGAGCCGGACCCGGCTGCTCAACGATCTCGGCGCCCAGGTGGCCGAGTTGAGCACCCTCGCCGCCGAGTTGACCGACCTGGCCCGCGGTGACGTCAGCGACGAGAGCACCGAGGTGCTCGACCTCGCCGACGTGGTGGTGACCGCCGCGACCCAGGCGCGTTCCCGCGTGCCCGACATCGAGGTCGCGCTCGACGTGACCTCCGTGTGGGTGAGCGGGCGTCCCGCCGCGCTCCAGCGGGCGGTGCTCAACCTGATCGACAACGCCGGCAAGTGGTCCCCCGCCGACCAGCCGGTCCAGGTCCGGCTCCGTGCCGAGGGCGCGTCGGCGGTGCTCGAGGTCGACGACGCCGGGCCGGGCATCGACGCCGCCGACGTACCGCGGGTGTTCGACCGGTTCTACCGGGCCGACAGCGCCCGGGCGTTGCCGGGATCCGGTCTGGGGCTGTCGATCGTGCAGCGGGTCGTCGACGCCCACGGCGGCCGGGCCACCGTCGCCCGCTCCGCACGCGGTGGCGCGCTGCTTCGGGTCGACCTTCCGGCCGCGGGCCCGCCCGCCCCGATCGCGCGGCTCACCGCTGGGGAGGACACCGCGGCGCGCTGACGCGCCCCGGCGGCACGGCGCAGGACCAGAGACGGCGGCCCTCGGGCATGGCCCAGCGCGGCTCAGGACCAGAGGCGGTGGCTATAAGAGATCCGGGACGGGCCTGGGTCCCCGTCCCGGATCTCGGCTCACCGTTGCAGCGCGAGTTCCTCGTCGTCGGCGAGCGACTGTTGCCCCTTCGGCGGCTCCGTCGTCGGACGGGACAGCCGGCTCGGCCACCAGATCCGCCGGCCGATCAGCAGGGTGAGGGCGGGCACCAGGACCGATCGCACCAGCAGGGCGTCGAGCAGCACGCCGAAGGCGACCAGGAACCCGACCTCGATCAGCATCACCAGCGGAAGTGTGGCGAGGACGGCGAACGTGGCCGCCAGGACCAGGCCGGCCGAGGTGATGACGCCACCGGTGGCCGAGAGGGCTTTGAGCATTCCCGCTCTGGTGCCGAGGCGCACGGTCTCCTCCCGGGCCCGGCTGGCCAGGAAGATGTTGTAGTCGACGCCGAGCGCCACCAGGAACATGAATGCCAGCAGCGGCACCGAGTAGTCGACACCCTTGAACCCGAGGATCGTGTCGAAGATGAACACGCTGCCGCCGAAGGCTGCGGCGAACGAGACGATCACGGTGGCCATCAGGACCAGCGGGGCCACGACCGCGCGCAACAGCAGCCCGAGGACGATCAGGACGACGGCGAGCACCAGCGGGATCACCAGCTTCTCGTCGCGGCTGGTGGTCACCTCGGTGTCGAGGTTCTCCGCGCTCGGCCCGCCGACGATCGCCTCCGCCCCGTTCACGGCGTGCACAGCGGTGCGTACCCGCTTGATCGTGTCGTACTCGGCGACGGTGTCCGGCGCATCCGTGGGAAACACGGAGATGTCGGCCCAGCCACCGCTGGTCTGACCCGGGATGGCCACGGCCACACCGCTGGTGCGCTTGACGATATCGAGCACCCGCTCCTGGTACGCCGGCCGCGCGAAGATCGTCATCGGCTGGCCGCCGAGCTCCGGGAAGTGCTGGCGGAGAACGGTGAAGCCGGTGACCGACTCCGGCGCGGACAGGAACTGGTCCTGCTCCCGCAGGGCGCCGGTGTTGCCCGCCAGCCCGATGGCGAACACGCCGAGGACTCCGAGCGAGGCGAGCGTCGCCACCCACCGGCGGCGGCTGATGGCGGCCCCAAGCCGTCCCCACAGCCCCGGCTTCTCCTCCACGGCCGTGCTGAACCGCGGGATGGCGGGCCAGAAGATCCGCCGGCCGAGCACCACGAGCACCGCCGGGAACAGCGTCAGCATGGCCACCAGCGCGCACAGGATGCCGGCCGCACCGATCGGGCCCAACCCGCTGGTGCTGTTCAGGTCTGCGACGAGCAGGCAGAGCAGGCCGGCGACCACGGTGGCCGCGGACGCGACGGTGGCCGGCGCCGCGCCGCGTAGCGCGTGGACCATCGCGACCCGGACGTTCTGGTGGTGGTGCAGCGTCTCCCGATATCGAGCGATGAGCAGCAGCGCGTAGTCCGTGCCGACGCCGAACACCAGGATCGTCAGCAGCGCCGAGTTCTGGTCGTTGATCACGATGCCGAAGCCCTTGACGAGCAGGTAGACGGTCGCCATCGCGGTCAGTGCGGCCGCGCCCACGGCCACCAGCGGGATGACCCACAACACCGGGCTGCGGT
Source organism: Actinoplanes sp. NPDC051470 (assembly GCF_040682035.1). Classification (NCBI taxonomy): domain Bacteria; kingdom Bacillati; phylum Actinomycetota; class Actinomycetes; order Micromonosporales; family Micromonosporaceae; genus Actinoplanes; species Actinoplanes sp. NPDC051470. Next base: position 161,215 of record NZ_JBFBAA010000014.1, on the reverse strand, counting down.
AGGTGAGGATGAGCAGAAGCGTGACGACGATGACGGTGGTGAGGAAGACCTGCAGGTCGATGCCGTCGAAGACGGCGTCCATGTCGCCGTCGATCGCGGCCGGGCCGGTCACGTCGAGTTCCAGGCCGGCGGGGCGGTCCTTCGCGGCGTCACGCAATGGGCCGACGATGGCCTCCGGTGCGCCGTTGGTCGTGCTCACGTCGAGGGTGAACATCATCGCCTGGCCGTCGGTGGAGGGTCTCGTCGGTGGGCCCTCGTCGTCCTCGCCGGCCGGGGCCGCCACCTTCGGCGGGTACCGGTTGGCAAGGGTGTTGTAGTGGCGCTCGACCGTCGCGCGGTCGGCGTCGGTCATGCCGCCGGCGCGGTGGTACACGAAGACGAACGTGTTGTCCTCACCGCCGGGGAGGCTGTCTTCCAGTACCGCGACCTTGGTGGACTCGGCGGTGGCCGGCAGGGTGTCCACGGCGCGGTCGGTGGTGACGGAGCTCAACTTTCCGCTCAGCGGCACCATGACCGCCGCCAGCACCACCCACAGGCCAATCACCAACCACGGCACCCACCGGCCGGCCAGCCGACCGGGCGGCGTTTCCCCGGACGGCGCTGCGTTGACTGCCATTCACTGGCCTCCTACATACGGGTTACATCGCTTTCGGACGCCTACTTCGTACCGAGCGAATCTGAGACGACCGTTAATCGGCGCTCAGGCCGGTTGGCCGAACCAGGCGCCCGGCGCACGCACCGGCGTGGTGGCGTCGAGGTCCTGCCCGGTGGTGTCGAACGGCGCTCCGGAGAGTCGCACCGTGGTACCACCTCCCTCCCAGGATGACCACCGTGGTACGACGAAACGGGACGGAATCGGGCCTAGCGTTCAGGTTATGAGGAAACCTGACAGTCCACGGTGGAGGTTCGGGGCGGCCACCATGGCGCTGGCGACGGCGTTCGCTGTCGCCGCCTGCGGGTCGAACGCCGACAACAGTGCGGCGCCCGCCACGGCCGGCCCGCACAGCGCGCACGCGGGCGGGTCGTCGGCTCCACCGCAGCCGCTGCGCGCCGGCGAGCGGTTCGCCGACCTGAAGATGCCCGAGGCATACACGCCCGCGCCGCCGGCGGGCGGCGGCACGGACGAGTACCGGTGCCAGGTGATCGATCCGGGCCTGACCAAGGCGCAGTTCCTGACCGGGACCCAGGTCATGCCGGAGAACCTCGACATCGCGCACCACGCCATCGTGTACGCGGTGCGGCCGGACAAAGCTGCCCTGGTGCGCGCGCAGGACGCGAAGGTCCCCGGCCCCGGCTGGCAGTGTTTCGGCGGGACCGGCGTGAAGGGCGCCGACGTGGAGGACGACGAACCGGGCGCGACGTGGGTGGACACCTGGACTCCGGGCGCCACGGAGACCCTGTTCACCCAGGACATCGGCTTCAAGCTGGAGCCGGGCACCCTGATCATCTTCCAGATGCACTACAACCTGTTGACGACCGACGGCAAGCCGGCCGGGCCGGACCGCTCCGCGGTGCGGCTGCGGCTGACCGACGGCACGCCGCAGACCCGGGAACTCGACACCTTCCCGCTCGACGCGCCGACCGAACTGCCCTGCCTCCCCGACGAGTCGGGCCCGCTCTGCGACCGGGCGGCCTCGATCGCGGACGTCACGAAGCGGTTCGGGGCGGAGACCGGCGAAACCGCGGATCGTCAGGTGGAGGAGTGCGGCCAGAGCGCGCCGAAGCCCGGTAACACCCAGACCTGCGACCACAAGGTGGAGGAGCCGATGACTCTGTTCGCCGGTTTCGGGCACATGCACTGGCTTGGGCGGGCCATCAAGGTCGAACTCAACCCGGGCAAGCCGAACGCCAAGGTCGTGCTCGACGTGCCCCAGTTCGACTTCGACAACCAGCGGCTGCAGAAGCTGCCGTCGCCGGTGGACATCGGCCCCGGCGACACGTTGCGGGTAACCTGCACGCACGACGCGGGGCTGCGCAAACAGCTGCCGCAGCTGCGCAAGCTGCCGCCGCGCTACGTGGTGTGGGGCGACGGCACCAGCGACGAGATGTGCGCGGGCATCATGACGGTTTCTCCCCGCAAGTCCTGACGAAGCGCGAACGTGTGTGAGCTCACTGAGGTCAACAAGGCGAAAGCCAGCTCTGAGCTCACACACGGTAACGCAAGCGGATCGGTGCGGCTGGGAACTACGGTCGAGCCCCCCACAGACGCGCGAGATGAAGCGCTAGATCGGCCGGGTGAGTCTCAGGTCGTAGGCGAGGATGACGGCCCGGATCCGGTCCCGTGCGCCGATCTTGGCGAGGACCCGCCCGACGTGGGTCTTCACCGTCGACTCCGACAGCGTGAACCGTTGCGCGATCTCGCCGTTGGTGAGGCCGTGGCCGATGGCGACGAGGATCTGGCGCTCGCGGCCGGTCAGGGAGTCCAGCCGGGGATCCTCCCGCACGGGCTCGCAGGGGTCATCCTCGAGCCGGTCGGCGAACGCGTCGAGCAGCCGCCGAGTCAGCGCCGGCGCGATCACCGCGTCCCCGGCGGCGACGGCCCGGATGCCGGCGAGCAGCTCCTCCGGGCGGATGTCCTTGAGCAGGAAACCGCTCGCCCCGGCCCGCAGCGCGGCGAGCACGTACCGGTCCACGTCGAACGTCGTCAGCACCAGGATCCGCGAACGCCCACCGGCGGCGACGATGCGCCGGGTGGCCTCGATCCCGTCGACGCCCGGCATGCGGATGTCCATCAGCACCACGTCGGGATGCAGCTCGGTGATCCGCCGAACGGCCTCGGCGCCGTTCTCGGCCTCGCCGACGATCTCGGTGTCGGGGGTGCTCTCCAGCAGCATGCGAAACCCGAAGCGCTGCAGCGGCTGGGCGTCCACCACGAGCACAGAGATCATGAACGGCTGCCTTTCAGGGGGTCGTGCCGCCGTAGAGCGCGGCTCGGCGCGTTCGGCCATGCCGGCGAGGCCTACTTCATACCGAGCGAACCTGAGACGACTGTTAAACGGCGCTCAGGGTTAGAGATGATCATGGCCAGAGTGATCTCGGCCACTCAATCTCGGCCGTCGGGTCGGGCCTCCAGCCCCCCGCGAGAGCTTCATCCAGAAGCAGGTTTCCCCAGCTCAAGGCGTTCACCGCCACATACTGGGCACCAAAAAAATTCGCACCGCCCAACTGGAAAGTTGAACGGTGCGTTTTCCTTGCTCAAAATGGGTGGAGCTGAGGGGACTCGAACCCCTGACCCCCACACTGCCAGTGTGGTGCGCTACCAGCTGCGCCACAGCCCCTTGCTTCGCCTCAGGTCTCCCCGGGCACTCACGGAATAGTACACACCTCGCCGGGTCCACCGGGCGGAGGGGGCTCAGTTCAGGCTCGGGTCGGGCGGGAAGTGGGCCACCGCGGCCAGGATGTCGCCCTGGCGGCGCAGGACCATGCCCCAGAGGTCGTCCGGGCGGGTGACGAACGGGTCGCCGGGCAGGGCGTCGAAGACGAACCAGGAGCCCGAGCTGATCTCGTCCTCGAGCTGGCCGGGCGACCAGCCGGAGTAGCCCGCGAACACCCGGATGCCGGCCACGCTGTCGCGCAGGCGGTCGGGGTCGGCCGACAGATCGACCGTGCCCAGGGCCCCGGCCACCTGGTGGAACCCGGTCAACCGCTTCTTCACCTCGGGGCGGGTGCGGGCCAGGCAGATCGCCGACTCGGGCTGCACCGGGCCGCCCTCGAACAGGACCGCGGGATCGCCGGCCAGCTCGCCCCATGTGCCCAGCACCTCGGCGACCGGAACCTCGGTGGCCCGGTTGAGGACCACACCCAGCGCACCGCCGGTCTCGTGCGCCACGAGGAGCACGACCGTACGGTCGAAGTTGGGATCTTTGAGGGTCGGAGTCGCAACCAGTAACTGACCGGTCATCGACTCCATCGACCGACCTCCGATCCGCTGTCCCTCGCTATACACGATGCCTCCGCCACCCACCGGCCACGCGCCGCGCACCGCCGACGCTCCCGGCCGGGAACCGCGCGCGGCCGGCGCCCTCGGCCGGGAGTCGCGCACCGCCCACGCGCGCGGCCGGGAGCCGCGTGGCCGGAAGCGGAGTGGTTGAGAGCAACGCCATGCAACGCACGATAGCCGCTGCTGTCGGCCACGGATAAGGTCTGCGCATGAACCATCCACCCTCAGCGGCGGAGATCGGCGTGATCGGCGGATCCGGCCTCTACGCACTGCTCGACAACGCTCACGAGGTGGAGGTGTCCACGCCCTACGGTCCGCCGTCCGACCCGATCACCGTGGCCGAGGTCGGCGGCCGGAGTGTCGCCTTTCTGCCACGACACGGCCGTGATCACCGCTTCCCACCCCACCAGATCCCCTATCGGGCCAATCTGTGGGCGCTGCGGTCGCTCGGCGTGCGCCAGGTGGTCGCTCCCTGTGCGGTCGGTGGGTTGCGGCCCGAGCTGGGTCCGGGCACGTTCGTGGTTCCCGACCAGTTGATCGACCGTACGAGCGGCCGGGCGCAGACCTACTACGAGCAGGGCGCCGTGCACGTGTCGTTCGCCGACCCCTACTGCCCCGACGGGCGGGTGGCGGTGCTGGCCGCGTCCGAACGGGTGAACGCGGTCGACGGCGGCACGATGGTGGTGATCGAGGGCCCGCGCTTCTCCACCCGTGCCGAGTCGCGGTGGTTCACCTCGATCGGCGGCACGATCGTGAACATGACCGGTCACCCCGAGGCGGTCCTGGCCCGCGAGCTGGCCCTCTGCTACACGGCGATCGCCCTGGTCACCGATCTCGACGCCGGCGTCGAGGGCGACCACGGCGTGACCCAGGACGAGGTCTTCAAGGTCTTCGCCGACAACACCGCCCGCCTGCGTGAGGTCCTCCTCGACGCGGTGACCCGCCTGCCCGCCGAGCGCACCTGCCCGTGCGGTCACGCCCTCGACGGCATCAAGCTCCCCCTCGACCTCCCCTGACACGCTCCCTCTTCTCCGACGGCAACCTTTAGCGGGGTCGTCACGTCTGGAGGGGCATGAAGAGCGGAACGGACGAGTCCTTCGCCGCGTTCGTGGCGGCTCGGTCGGGGCGGCTGATCGCGCTCCGTACCGCCCTGAACGATCTGGCCGCCGACACCCCGGGCCTGTCGTCGGACGACATGCTGCGCGCGGGCCGGCGGTTCCGGACCCGGCGCTGGGTGATGGCCGTGAGCGGCGCGACGCTCGTGGTGGCGGCCGGTCTCGCCTTCGGTCTGACCGGGCCGAACCTCGCCGGGCCGCCGGTCATGTCGGCGCCGACCGACCGGGCCACGACCGCGGTGGTGCCGATCGAGCAGCTCTTCGAGGCGACCGGGGAGCTGGAGGCGGAGAATGGCGTCCACACCCGGGCGTTCACCTATCTCGCGGTGCCCGGCGAGGCCCGGTTCCAGGCGACGGCCCAGTATTCGCGGGTCAAGGTGCCACAGAAGCTGCCGGACACCGTCGACGTGCCGTTGGCGCCGCCGACGACCGTGACGCTGGACGGCGTACCCGTGACGGTGACCTTGCAGGCGACCGACGAGGGCGTGGGGCGTTTCCTGACCTGGACGCACCACGGCAGCAACTATTACCTGTCGGCCGACCCGGAACGCCGCACCGGCGAGGAGCCGACCAAGCTGCCGCACGGCCCGAACGACACCGAGCTGTACGCCCTGGTGGAGTGGATCAACGAGGGCAACTGAGGGTCAGCCCTTGATCGCGCCCGCCGTCATGGCTTCGGCCAGGCGGGCGCGGGCCCAGTCGGCGTGGTCCGAGCCGAATCCCCGGTACGCGGTCTCGATGACCAGGATCAGCCCGAGGTGAACGTTGTACAGACGACGGCGCCGGTGTTCGTCCGCGGTCAGCTCGGTCCGGCCGTACCCGCGCAGGTAGGCCGCCGGGTCGCCGAAGGCGGGCAGTCCGGTGCCGATGAAGATCGCCTCGATCAGCGGGTCGCCGTAGAAGGCTCGTTCGTGGTCGATGACGCTCGCGATCCGGCCGTCGCGGATCATCACGTTGTTCGGGAACAGGTCCCACTCGACGAAGCGCGGTTCGGTCACCGCGTCGAGGCAGCCGGCGTGCTCGGCGATCTCGGCCCTGACGTCGGCGTACGCGAAGCCGAGGTCGACGTCCCGCCGCGACCCGTCGCCCAGCAGGTCTTCGACCATCTGGGTGAAGAAGGCACGCCAGCTCGCCGCGCCGGGCCCGTCGAGCCGGCCGAACCGCCGGCCCCGGATCTGGTTGAGCTGCCGGTTCACCGCGCCGACGGCCTCGTCGTAGCCGTTCTGCTCGGCCGGCGCCAGGGTGTCCCGGATCATCCCGTAGTTGTCGGCGTCGACGAAGTCCATCAGGAACCAGTCGGCGTCGCACAGGTCCCGGCCGCGGTCGGCGAAGTGCACCGCGGGCACCGGCACGCCGGTGTGCTCGCGGATCAGCTCGAGGGCGGCCAGCTCGGTGGCCATCGCGTCCCGCTCGTAGGTCATGACCTCGACACCCGGCGGCGGCGCGACCTTCAGCACCGCTTGACGCCCGTCCCGCAGCCGCATCCGGTAGGCCGCGTTGAACCAGCCGTGCCCGAGCTCGCTGACCCAGTCGTGGCCCGCGGGCACCAGGCCGGCGCCGTACGCCCGCTCGGCCATGGCCCGCAGCGTCGCAACCGGTTGCCGGTTCTTCGTGAGGCTCTCCATGAAAGCGGGATCGTAGTTCTCATCTCCGGTCCGCGGGCGACCGATTATTCCGGCGCACCACCCCCCGCCGAGCACCGAAGGAGTGCCATGTCGCTCGACTACGAGCAGAAGCCGGAAGTCACCAACCCGTGGGCGACGCCGGCCCCGGCGCCACAGCCCTACCTGGTGACCCCGCCCGCCCCCATCGCCCCGCCGGCACCCTCCGGCCGCGAGATCCCGCTGCGCAAGCTGGCGCTCTTCGTGGCGGCCGGCTGGGTGCTGACCGCCGCGCTGGTGGTGGCGCTGTTCGCCGGTTTCGGCCCGCAGGGTCCGCAGGGAGAGCCGGGCGCGCCGGGTTCGAACGGCGTGGCCGGGCAGAACGGCGCCGACGGCCAGGACGGCGGCGACGGTCCGGCCGGCCCGCAGGGTCCCCAGGGACCGAAGGGCGCCACCGGCCCGCGCGGCCCGCAGGGAGACCGCGGATGAGGGTCACCCGACGCGTGATGGTGGTGCTCGTCGCCGGGGTGCTCGGCTGGGGCGGCGCGAGCGGGTTCGCGGTCGCCGCGGTCGCCGGCGTCGGCCCGCAGGGCGCGGTGGGCGCGACCGGTGCGGCCGGAGCGGCCGGGCCGAACGGCCGGGACGGTGCGGACGGCAAGGACAACACGACGGCCGGTCCGCGTGGTCCGCTCGGCGCGAAGGGCCCGACCGGCAACCAGGGCGCCAAGGGCCCGAAGTACCAGCCGACGACGCACACGGTCGTCTCCCGGTCGGGCACCGGCCCGTACACCAGTGGCACGGTCGCGGCCGAGAGCGGCGTCCCGATGACCGTCAAGTACACGGCCGACTGCGACTCGTACTTCCCGTTCCTGGGGTTGAGCTGGCAGGGGGACCCGGGCGACTACGACTACGTCTGGGAGGACGACGGGAACTACATGTCCGGCACGGACTACCTGAACGCCCCGTCCTCGGACTCGGGCTACTTCACGCTGCGGACCCAGACCGACTGCCACTGGACGATCAGGGTCACCCAGAAGTACTGACGGAACGGACGGGCCACGCCGGGGCTGAGGGTCGGCGTGGCCCGTCCGCGTCTCAGGCGTACGTGATGTCGGAGTCCGCGAACACGCAGCTGACGCCGTCCGCCCCCGCGCCGATCTTGGTCGGCTCGGCGCCGGTGTGACGATGGGTTGACCGACAGTCGTCCTTTGTGGAACCCTCCGTTGCGGCTTGATCACCTTTTGTTGGCGAGGGATCTCTTGTCCGACGATCTACGCAGTCCACTGGTGGCGCGACTGATGGACGACCCTTCGGCCCCGCTCGTCGAGCCCTGGGACGACGACCATGTCCTGGTCACCTTCCTGTGGCGGGGCGAGGCGAAGACCACCCGGGCGTGGTGGAACATCGAGGTCGACCTGGCCCGGATCCCCGGCACCGACGTCTGGCACGGTTCCCGCGTCTTCCCCCGCGACCTGCGGACGATCTACTGCATCACGCACGACGGCGTGGCCGACGCGCCGTCGACCCTCTCGTACGACGGCCCGTCCCACCTCGACCCCGGCAACCCGGCGGTCGTCCGGTTCGCCGCCGATCCGTACGACCCCAGCGACCGGGACAGCTACCTGTCCCTGTTGGAGCTGCCGGACGCGCCGGTGTCGCCGTGGACCGAGCCGCGACCGGGCGTGGTCCCCGGCGAGCTGTCCCTGGAGCGTCTCCCCGGCCACGACCTGCCGGTGACGATCTACCGCCCGCACGGCGTCGACCCGGCGGGCCGGCCCACCCTGGTCGTGTTCGACGGCTGGCTGGCGCAGACCGTGATGGCCATGCCCACCGCCCTGGACAACCTGATCGCCGACGGCCGGATCCCGCCGATGACCGCCCTCTTCGTGCACGCCCGCGAGGCGAGCCGCGACGACGACCTGATGCCCGGCCCGGCGATCGAGGGCCTGGTCGACGACCTCCTGCCGTGGGCCCGTTCGCTGGGCATCGGCGCGCCGACCGGCGGCAACGTGGTGGCCGGCATGTCCCGAGGCGGCCTCGTCGCCGCGTACCTCGGCCTGCGCCGTCCCGATCTCTTCAGCGGGGTGATCGCGCATTCCGGCAGCTTCTGGTGGCCGGCCCCCGGCGACGGTGAGCCACGCCGGTTGATCCGTGACGTGCCCCGGCTCGCCGGCGGCGACGTGCGCGTCTTCCTCGACGTCGGCCGGATGGAGACCATGCCGGGCCCCGGCGGCGCCCCGTCCCAGCTCAGCGTCTGCCGCGAGATGAGAGATCAACTGCGTCGTCATGGGTACGCCGTGAGCTACGCCGAGTTCTCCGGCGGCCACGACTACGTCAACTGGCGGCACACCTTCCCGTCAGCGTTGATCGCCGTCACTCGCCATTGATTTACATCGATGTAACATCGGGGCTCACTCCTCATCCCCCGTGGAGGTTCCCCGTGCCCCGACCACACCCCTGGACGGCGCTCCTCGCCGTACTCACCCTGCTCTTGTTCTTCCCCGCCCCCGCACGCGCCGCCGCCGGCACCTTCCGCAACCCGATCGGGACCGGCCCCGATCCGGCCATGACGTATTTCAACGGCAGCTACTACCTGGCGATGACCGAGGGTGACGCGATCCGGATCCGGCGGGCGCCGAGCGTCGCCGGCCTGCTGCGCGCGCCGGGCGTGCAGGTGTGGCGGGACAGTGACGCCTCACGCAACCAGCACGTGTGGGCGCCGGAGCTGCTCCGCAGCGGCGGCCGCTGGTACATCTACTACACCGCCGACAACGGCGTCGACGAGAGCCACCGGCTGTACGTCGCCGAGTCCAGCGGCGACGACCCGATGGGCCCGTACCACTTCAAGGCCCGCCTGGTGCCGCCGAACCGCGACGTCTTCGCCATCGACCCCGGGATCATGCAGCACAACGGCCGCCTCTACCTGATGTGGAGCGGGCTCAACGAGTTCCAGCACAACGGCATCAACATCGCGCCGCTGTCCAACCCGTGGACGGTCGCCGGCAACGCGGTCAGCCTGAACGCCGGCGGCCACTGCCCCGAGGTGCGCGAGGGGCCGGCGTTCCTCTACCGGGGCGGCCGCACCTGGATGACGTACTCGGTCTGCGACACCGGCAAGCCCGACTACGGCATCTGGATGATGAGCGTGGCGGCCACCGCCGACCCGCTGAACCGCGCGAGCTGGCAGCAGCACGACGGCAACCGTTTCCCCCGGCAGGACTCCCGCGGCGTCTTCGGCCCCGGTCACCACGGCTTCTTCACCAGCCCCGACGGCGCGGAGACGTGGATCGTCTACCACGCCAAGACGACCAGCGTGTTCACCTACACCAACCGCACGACCCGCATCCAGCGCATCTCGTTCAACGCCGACGGCAGCCCCAACCTGGGCCAGCCGCTGGCCATCGGCGCGACCCAGGACCTGCCGTCCGGCGACCCCGGCCCGTCCACCGGCTGGATCAACGACACCACCGTCTCGTACGCCGGAACCTGGAGCTCCGGCACCGGCTGCGCCGCCCAGTGCTTCTGGGGCGACGACCACTGGACCAACCAGACCGGCGCCACCGCCACCTACTCGTTCACCGGCACCCAGATCGCCCTGCTCTCGGTCCGCGACACCGGCAACGGCATCGCGGCCGTCAGCGTCGACGGCGGCACCGAGCAGCGCGCCGACTTCTACGGCGCCATCCGCGTCGGCGAGGCCCTCAACTACCTGTCGCCCAAGCTGGCCTACGGCACCCACACGCTGCGCGTACGCGTGACCGGCGAGAAGAACGCCGCGTCCTCAGGCACGTTCATCAGCATCGACCGAGCCGAGGTCTGGACCACCTGACGCCGACCGGCGTTCCCGGTAGGTGCGGGTCTTGTGGCGGTTGCCGCAGACCTCCATCGAGCACCAGCGGCCGCGGCCGCTGCGTGAGGTGTCGTAGAACGCCCAGCGGCAGTCTTCGGCCCCGCAGAGCTTGATTCGTTTCCAGTCGCCCGTGGCCGCGCCGGCCGCCACCGTCTCGACGATGGCGTCCAGCCACGGGCGGCCGGAGTCGGACGCCAGGCGCAGCTCGCCCGCGTCGCCCGGGGCCAGTCGCAAGGGATAGTCGGCTAAGACCGCCCCGTTCTTACTCTCACTTCCGCCCAGCAGGGACTGCCGCAGGGCCGTGCGCAGGGTGGTCGCCGCGGCCAGGTCGGCCGGTTGCGAACCCAGGTCGTGCGCCTCCAGCCAGTCGGACAGCGCCTGCGGCGAGCTCAGCTGGTCGCGGGCCACGTGGTTCTCGCCGTGCCGCCGGAACGTCCGCTCGTCGACGGTGTTCAGGAACTCCTCGATCAGCTTCAGTCCGGGCACGACACCACCATATCGCTTTACTGGTGTTGACTCAACGACGACACCAGTATTATCGTTCAGTGGTGTCGCACAGATTTCAGGAGGATCCGATGACTCTGCACGTGTCCGATGCCGACCTGGCCGACCTCCGAGAGCGCCTGGGCCGTACGCGCTGGGCGAAGTCCTGGCCCGTCGACCCGTGGGCGGCCGGCACCGACGGCGGCGAGTTGCGCCGGCTGGTCGACTACTGGGCCTCGTCGTACGACTGGCGCAAGCACGAGGCCGCCATCAACGCCCTGCCGTCCCGGTTCGCCGACATCGCCGGCGCCACCGTCCACTACCTGCGCTACGACGCCGAACGCGAGGGAGCGCCGCCGCTCCTGCTCATCAACGGCTGGCCCAGCTCGTTCCTGGAGCTGACCGGCCTGGCCGAACGGTTGTCGACCCCGTCGAAGTTCGGTGGCCGGCCCGAGGACGCGTTCACCGTGATCGTCCCGTCCCTGCCCGGCTACGGATTGTCCGAGCAGCGGCCGGCCCTCGGCGGCGTGCCGGTCCACGAGATCTGGCACCGGCTCATGCACGACGAGCTGGGCTTCGAACGCTACGGCGTGCACGGCTCGGACATCGGCGCGGGTGACGCCGGCTGGCTGGCCGAGGCCCACCCCGAGGCGGTGACCGGCCTGCACGTGCTGGATGTCACCGGCCCGGCCGCGTCCGAGCCGGCCGACCTGACCGACGACGAACGCGCGTGGCTGGCCGAGAACAAGCGCTGGCACGCCGACGAGGGCGGCTACTCCCACGAGCAGCGCACCCGCCCCCTGACCGCCGCGCAGGGCCTGTCCGACTCACCGTCCGGCCTGCTCGCCTGGATCCTGGAGAAGTACCGCGCGTGGAGCGACTGCGACGGCGACGTGTCAGCCAAGTTCGGCGACGACTTCCTGCTCACCCAGGCGTCGCTCTACTGGTTCACCAACACGATCTCAACGTCGTTCCGCCCGTACTACGAGCGCTACCACCAGCTCGTCCCCCGCCTCGAGCGGGTCACCGTGCCGACCGCGGTCGCATTCTTCCCGGCCGACATCGGCGGCCGGCAGCCCCGAGCCTGGGTCGAGCGCTTCTACAACGTCGTCCGCTACACCGAGATGCCCCGAGGCGGCCACTTCGCCGCCCTCGAGGAGCCCGACCTCCTGGCCACCGACATAACAACGTTCTTCCGCCAGCTCTGATTTCAACCCCGCCCGGCCGCCTTAACCAGGACTCTGGCGGCGAGCCGGGCGGTCGACGCGATCCAGAGGGGATGCGACCTCGAGGCTTACAAGTCCTAATCTGCACGCCTGCAATCGGTGTTAGCACCGAACAAGCGCACTCGAGCGTCATCCACCGTATGCCTCGCTCACTGAAAGCGCAGACTGAGGGGCTGACGCTGGTCACCCGAGATGCGGAGATTCAGAAGTACGACGTCCCCATCCTCGTCGCCTGACGGCTTCAACCTCACACCGCGGAACCGGGGCGACCCAATTCTGAGGGAAGCGTCCGCGGTGCCACGCGAAGCGCCAGGGCAACCCACCGCTGAGCGCAACCATCAGATAACGCGGGGCGTCCGGGGGCTCGGCCCCCGGAGCAGAATCGAGAGAGGCCCCGGCCCGCGCTTTCCGCGGGCCGGGGCCTCCGCCGAACTCGTGGAGGTGCCGGGAATCGAACCCGGGTCCTTCGGTGTTTCGTCAGGGCTTCTCCGAGCGCAGCTCACTGTGCCTCTACTCGGCCCCACCAATCACGTGAGCAAGTTGGTGTGACGGGCCCAGTCGCTGATTAATCTCGCCGCACGGACCCCGCGACCGGGTCCGGTTGGCCAACCTCCTAGCTGATGGCGGTTACTGGGCCGGAGGTACTCCCAGACCACCAGACTCAGCTACTCGCCTCAGGCGGCGAGAGCGTAAGAGTCAGCGCTATCGTTCTTGGCGCTTATAGTTTTCCGACGACCGATTCTCGAGACGACGTCGGCTTCCTCGGCTCGCTTCCCCTGTCTCCACGTACGAAGTCGAAACCAGTCACCCCCTGGACATGCCGCGCCCGTGGTGGGCGCGAACCCTAAGGATAACGCTTCCCGCCCCGCGGATCATCCCGGTATCAGCGGCGTCCGCCGCCGGAGCAGCTCTTGCCGTTGATCGAGCAGCTCAGGGGGCGGATGGAGGCGCCCCGGCCGACGTCGCCGCGGAACGAGAACATGGTCGTCCGGTCGGGTCCGAGCGAGCCGCCGCGGAAGACCGCGACGTTTCCGCCCGAGGAGAGCGTCGCCCCGGAGGCGCCGGTGATGTCGACGCCCGACTCGAAGGTCAGCGTCATGGTCCAACTGCCGGCCCCGTTCCCGGTGTTCTGGACCGCCCCGAAGCCCCGGACGTCGTCGCCGCGGCCGCGCTGCACCGAGTACCGGGCGTAGATCGAGGACGCCGCCGGCGGCGTGGTCCTGGTGGGCCTGGCCGACGGGGACCTGGAGGGTGTTCGGGACGGGGACGCCGACTTCGACGGTGACTTTGAGGCCACGGGCGACTTACGCAGCGTCGACGGCGGCGCGGCGCCGACCACGACCGCCGGTGGTGGCGGCGACTCGGCCACCGAGGGCAGGGGCGGCGAGACCATCAGCGGCTTGCCCGGCGCGGGGTCGCGGTTGAGGCGGACCACCAGACCGGTCACCCCGATACTGGCGAGTACCAGGGCCACGACCAGTACATATCGATGCCGGGCAACTAATTGCACGCAGGCACCTTATCGGTCAGGACATTCCTTTGCCACGTCGGCCCATGGCCCGGTCGATCTCTTTCTGGGCGTCCCGTTTGGCCAGGTCCTGACGTTTGTCGTACGCCTTCTTACCCTTGGCCAGCCCAAGTTCGACTTTCGCGTACCCGTTGTGGAAGTAGACCGAGAGCGGCACCAGCGTGACGCCGTCATCGCGCAGCTTGCCCTGCAGCTTGAGGATCTCGGCCCGGTTGAGCAGCAGCTTGCGCACCCGGCGCGGCTCGTGGTTGGTCCACGTGCCCTGCGTGTACTCCGGGATGTGCATGCCGTGCAGGAAGATCTCGCCGTTGTTCTCGTGGCCGAACGCGTCGGTCAGCGAGGCCCGACCGGCCCGCAGCGACTTGACCTCGGTGCCGGTGAGGGCCATCCCGGCCTCGTAGGTGTCGGTGATGGCGTAATCGTGCCGCGCCTTCCGGTTCGAGGCCACGACCTTGCGCCCCTGTTCGCGCGGCATGACTGCACTCCTGACCAAGAACGGAAATCGACCGCTCAATCTAACAGAGGCAGGACGGCAGGTATTTCAAGGGATTCTTGGGTACGCCGTTCACCCGCGTTTCGAAGTGCAGGTGACTGCCGGTGGAGGCGCCGGTGGTGCCGACCTTCCCGATCACCTGGCCGCGGCGGACGTGCTGCCCGACGTACACATCGATCTCGGATTGGTGTCCGTAGCAGGTGGAGAGCCTGTTGCCGTGGCTGACGCAGGTGTAGTTGCCGTATCCGCCCGCGTATCCGGCGCGGATGACCCGCCCGTCGGCCGCCACGCGGATCGGTGCGCCGTCGCCGGCCGCGATGTCCGTGCCCGCGTGCAACTGCCAGACGCGGTAGTACGGGTCGTAGCGGGTGCCGAAGTCGCTGGACTTCCAGCCGTGCACCGGCATCAGCAGGGTTCCGCCATGGTAGGAGCCGGCGTACGAGCCACCGCCGCCGTTGCGCGTCTCCCAGGCCTGCAGCGCGGCGACCACCCGCTGCTCGTCGGCCTGCGCGTCGCGGTACTTGGCGAGCACGATCGCCCGCTGGGTGTTGGCGACGACCATGGCCTGGCGCCGGCTGGCGGCGAGCGCGGCCACCGCGGCCTGGGCGTCCTCGGCGGCGTCCTCGGCCCGGCGCGCGACCTGGAACTTGTCCTTGGCGTCCTGTTCGGCGGCCTCGGCGGCGCGTTCGGCCAGCCCGGCGCGGTCCTGCTCGGTCCGCACATCGCGCCGCGCCGCGACCACCACGTCCACGGTCTTCTGTTGCTTGCGCATGACCTGGTCGACCAGCCCGAGCCGGTCCATCGCGTCCTGCGGGCCGGTCGCGCCGACCAGCACGTTGATCGCGGCGATGTCCCCGCCCATGTAGCTCGCCGACGCGATCTCGTCGACCCGGTCACGGGCCGATTCGACCTGGTCCTGCGCCTTGGCGAAACGACCCTTGATCTTCTGGTACGCGGTCCGCGCCGCGTCCGCCTTCCGCCGCGCCGTGTTGGCCTGCGCCCGGGCCGCGGCGACGACGCCCCGCGCGGCGGCGACCTTCTGCTGGGCCGCGGGCAGGGCGGCCGTGGCGATCTCCAGCCGCTGGGCGGCGGCGCGGGCCTGGACGGTGGCGTCCTCGAGCACGGCTTCGGCCCGGTCGACGGTCCGGACGGCCTTCCGCGCGTCGTCCTTGGGGTCGGCGGCCGCCGGCACTCCGGAGAGGGTCACCGCGAGGACGGAGAGCGCGGCCAGCAGACCGCGGAGTCCTCTGGCGCTGTTCCGAGTGCGGATGCCGCGACGACGGTTACCTCGACTGGACCCCACATCCGCACCGTACTCCGCCCAAATGCCTTTAAGGCCCAAAACGACCAATAGCCACATCCACGGCTGGATGCGGCTATTGGGTGGCGGGCAGCGCTAGACGCGCAGGTAGAACCGCAGCGTGACCCAGGCGGTGACCGCGCTGACCAGGGCGCCGACCCCGGCGAGCAGCGGCAGCATCAGCCACACGTTGCCATTCGGGATGGGCGTCAGCACGTTGGTGAGCGCCTGGAGCCGGCCGTCCAGCAGCGCCACCTTGCTGACGAACAGGAAGACGAACCCGAGGATCGAGCCGATCAGGCCGGCCGCGACCGCCTCCAGCACGAACGGCGCCTGGATGAACCAGTTGGACGCGCCGACGAGTTTCATGACCGCGACCTCGCGCCGCTTGCTGTACGCCGCGACCTGGATGGTGTTACCCACCAGCAGCAACGCGGCCAAGGCCATCACCCCCGCCACGACCAGGGCCATCACCTGGATCGAGTTGAAGATGTCGAACACCTTCTTGAGCAGTTCGCGCTGATCGACGATGTCCTGGATGCCCTGCATGCTGCGCATCTGGTCGGCGAACGTGGCGTACTGCTCGGGGTCCTTGAGCTTCACCCGGAACGACTCGGGGAGGCTGTCCGGGGTGACCGACTTGATGAAGTCCGGCGAATCACGCCAGATCACCTGGAACTTGTCGAACGCCTGCTGCTTGCTCTCGTACTGCTTGGACTCGACCAGGGGGTTCGCGGCGATCGCCTGATCGATGGCCGCGCGCTGCGGCTCGGTGACGTCGTCCCGCAGGAAGATCGACACCTCGATCTCGCCGTAGTAGAAGTTCTTCATCTGGTCGACCTGCATGTACAGCAGGACACTCGCGCCGAGCATCGTCAACGAGACCGACATGGTGATGATCATGGCGACGGTCATCGTGACGTTGCGCCACAGACCGACCAGGACCTCGTTGAGGACGTATTTCAACCGCATCGGGGGTTTCCTTCAGTGGGAGAACAGGGCGGGCACGGAGTAGGTGCGCAGGTCAGCCGTAGACGCCGCGCGCCTGGTCGCGGACGATCCGCCCGCTCTCGATCTCGATCACCCGGCGGCGCATCTGGTTCACGATGTTGGAGTCGTGGGTGACCATCACGACCGTCGTGCCGGTGCGGTTGATCCGGTCGAGCAGCCGCATGATCTCGATCGACGTGTCCGGGTCGAGGTTTCCGGTGGGCTCGTCGGCGAGCAGGATCAGCGGCCGGTTGACGAACGCCCGCGCCACGGCGACGCGCTGCTGCTCACCACCGGAGAGCTCGTGGGGGTAGCGGTGTTCCTTGCCGCCGAGGCCGACGAGCTCGAGGACCTCGGGGACGACGCGACGCGCCACCGCCTTGGTCTTCCCGATGACCTCGAGGGCGAAGGCGACGTTCTCGTACGCCGTCCGGTTGGGAAGCAACCGGAAGTCCTGGAAGACACAGCCGATCGAGCGCCGGAAGTGGGGGATCTTCCAGGATCGCAGGGTTGTCACGTCCTTGGTGTTCACCACCACCTTGCCGTTGCTCGGCGCGACCTCGTGCAGCAGCAACTTGATGATGGTGGACTTGCCGGAACCGGAGGGGCCGATGAAGAAGACGAACTCACCCTTCTCGATCCCGACGCTGACGTTGTCCAGCGACGGGCGAGACGCCTTGGGATACGTCTTCGTCACGTTCTCGAGCTGAATCACGGGAGCAGAGTCTACGCGGTGTAACGAAAACGCCAAGTCGGCTGGTCGGCATCATCTGCACTCATGTTTCACCGGCGGCCCGGGGCCCCCCGGGGGAGGATCACTCGGCGAGCTGGCTCGTCTTCCGCCAGCGGATGCCGGCCTGGATGAACTGGTCGAGGTCGCCGTCGAAGACCGAGGTGGGGTTGCCGACCTCGTGCTCGGTGCGCAGATCCTTGACCATTTGGTAGGGATGCAGCACGTAGGAGCGCATTTGATCACCCCAGGAACCGGTGGTGTCGTGCTTGAGGCCGGCCATCTTGGCCTCCTCCTCCTGCCGCTTGCGCTCGAGCAGCCGGGCCTGCAGGACCCGCATCGCCGAGGCCTTGTTCTGCAGCTGCGACTTCTCGTTCTGACAGGTCACCACGATGCCTGTCGGAATGTGCGTGAGCCGTACAGCGGAGTCGGTGGTGTTAACGCTCTGTCCACCAGGCCCCGACGAGCGGTACACGTCGATGCGAACTTCGTTCTCCGGAATGTCGATGTGGTCGGTCTGTGCCACGACCGGCATCACCTCGACGCCGGCGAAGCTGGTCTGCCGGCGGCCCTGGTTGTCGAACGGGCTGATCCGGACCAGACGGTGCGTTCCGGACTCGACGCTCAACGTGCCGTACGCGTACGGGACCTTGACCGCGAAGGTCGCCGACTTGAGGCCGGCCTCCTCGGCGTACGAGGTCTCGTAGACCTCGGTCGGGTAGCCGTGGCGCTCGGCCCAGCGCAGGTACATCCGCATCAGCATCTCGGCGAAGTCGGCGGCGTCCACCCCACCGGCGCCGGCCCGGATGGCCACCACGGCCTCGCGGGAGTCGTACTCACCGGAGAGGAGGGTGCGGACCTCCATCTCCTCGATGGCCTTGGCCAGCGAGGTCAGCTCGGTGCCGACCTCGGCGATGGACGCCTCGTCGGACGCGTCCTCGGCCATCTCGAGCAGCAGGCCGGCGTCGTCGAGCCGGGTCCGCAGCTTCTCCATGCGGGCGATCTCGCCGCCCACGTAGGCCAGACGTGAATTGACCTCTTGAGCCCGGGCCTGGTCGTCCCACAGGTCGGGGGCCGAGGCCTGCTCCTCGAGCTCGGCCTTGTCCCGCCGCAGCTTGTCGACGTCGAGGACGTTCTCGATGTTGCGCAGGGTGGCGTCGAGGGTCTTGAGCTGTTCGGGAAAGTCGGCTGAACTCACAACCGGTAAGACTACGCCGCCCGGCCGGTGACCCGGCCGAGCGGCACCTGGACGTTCAGTACGGCCTCACTCTGCGGGT
The DNA here is from genome assembly GCF_040682035.1 of Actinoplanes sp. NPDC051470. Classification (NCBI taxonomy): domain Bacteria; kingdom Bacillati; phylum Actinomycetota; class Actinomycetes; order Micromonosporales; family Micromonosporaceae; genus Actinoplanes; species Actinoplanes sp. NPDC051470. The sequence continues at coordinate 142,682 of NZ_JBFBAA010000014.1, read as the reverse complement.
GCGACTTTGAGCCAGCTCAGGGCGGCTTTGTGGTACGCGACGGCGAACTCGAGGGCGGCGGCGCCGTACTGGTCGCCGGCCTTCTTCGCCTCCTTGGCCTGTTCGCGGGCCATCGCGAGGGCCTCCGAGTGGTACTCGTTGGCGCCGGTGTAGAGCGACTTCAGCTGGTTGCCGGAGTGCTGCTGGCCGAAGGCGACCCGCAGGGCGACCGGGTTACGGATCGCATCGCGGCCGGGCGACTCGGCGAGCCACCGGCTGAAGGCACGCTTGCCGGCGGCGGTGATGGCATAGGGCTGGCTGGACCGTGGGCCGGGCTTGCCTAGTCGGACAAAGCCCAATTCGGCGAGCACGGGTAGTTCGCGGTAGACCTGGCTCCGCGTCATCGACCAGTACGGCCCGAGGCGGCGTTCGGCGGCCGCCATAAGCTGACCGCCGGTCATCGGGCCCTCGTGAAGCAGGCCCAAAAGGGCGGCAGCTGTTGGGTTGATCTGTGTGTCGGGCATGGCTTCTAAGCTGCCACTTTGTTCGCCCGGCGTCCAGGATATCGCCCGATCCGTCCATTTTGCGTCTCCACAAGCGACTGTCCCGCACAGACAGTCCGACCACGAGGGTCGTGACCGGGCGTTTTACCCATGTGGATCAGTGTCACGCGATAAGATGGCACAGTGATTCGCCCAGACGGCGATCCGGGTGAGGATTCGGACCAAAAGGGCGGCGCTGCCGCGTCAGCCTTCTGCGAATTAACGCAGCAGCGCCGAAAAGGGACGATCACCCCATGTGGGGGTAACGCCAGTCGACCGGCGGCTCGAACGTCTCCTTGATGGTCCGCGGCGAGACCCACCGGTACAGGTTCAAAACGGACCCGGCCTTGTCGTTCGTGCCGCTGCCCCGGGCGCCGCCGAAGGGCTGCTGCCCGACCACCGCGCCGGTCGGCTTGTCGTTGATGTAGAAGTTGCCGGCCGCGAACCGCATCGCCGCCGCGGCACCATCGAGGACCGTCCGGTCGGTGGCGAAGATCGAGCCGGTCAGCGCGTACGGGGACACCGCCTCCGCCTGGGCCATGGCAGCGTCGAAGTCACCGTCCTCATACACGTACACACCGAGAATGGGTCCGAAGAACTCGGTCGTGAAGATCTCGTGGGTCGGGTCGGTCGACTCCACCAGGGTCGGCGCGACGAACCAGCCCTCCCGGTCGTCGGCCGTCCCACCCGCGAGGACGGTGCACGAGGCGCTGTTCTTGATCCGGTCCAGCGCGGACGCGTGCTTGGCGAACGCCCGCCCGTCGATCACCGCGCCGCCGAACGTCGACAGATCGCTCACATCGCCGTACCGCACGCTCGCGACCGTGGCCGCCAGCCGGTCGCGCAGCCCGCCCTCCCAGATGGACCGGGGCACGTAGGCGCGGGACGCGGCGCTGCACTTCTGCCCCTGGTACTCGTAGGCGCCCCGGACCAGCGCGGTGTGCAGCGCGTCGGCGTCGGCGCTCGGGTGGGCGAAGACGAAGTCCTTGCCGCCGGTCTCACCGACCAGACGCGGGTACGACCGGTAGCGGTCGATGTTCTCCCCCACCGTCCGCCACAGGTGGCGGAACGTCGCGGTGGAGCCGGTGAAGTGGATGCCGGCCAGGTCGGGGTCGCTGAGCACCACGTCGGACACCGCCAGCCCGTCGCCGGTCACCATGTTGATCACGCCGGGCGGGAGGCCCGCCGCCTCGAACAGCCGCATCGTCCAGTGCGCCGACAGCTGCTGGGTCGGCGACGGCTTCCAGATCACCGTGTTGCCCATCAGCGCCGGCGCGGACGGCAGGTTGCCCGCGATCGCGGTGAAGTTGAATGGCGTGATCGCGTAGACGAACCCCTCCAGCGGCCGGTGGTCGAACCGATTCCAGACGCCCGTGGAGGACTCCGGCTGCTCGCTCAGGATCTGCTGCCCGAAGGCGGCGTTGAAGCGCAGGAAGTCGATCAGCTCGCACGCGGCGTCGATCTCGGCCTGGTACGCCGACTTGGACTGGCCCAGCACGGTGGCCGCGTTCAGGGTGTCGCGCCAGCCCCCGGCCAGCAGCTCGGCGGCGCGCAGGAAGACCGCGGCGCGCTCGCTGTACGGAAGCTCCCGCCACCCCGGCGCGGCCTTGCGGGCGGCCTCGACCGCCGCGGCGGCGTCGGCCTTGGTCGCGTTGCCGGTCTGGCCGAGCACCTCGTGCCGGCGATGGGGCTGGACGACGTCGATCCGCTCTCCGCCGGCCATCGTCTGCTTGCCGCCGACCGTCATGGTCAGGTCGAGCCGCTCGCCCTTCATCGCGTCGACCCGCGCCTGCAGCGAGGCCCGCTCGGGGCTGCCGGGGGCGTAGCCACGCACCGGCTCGTTGTGCGGCCTGGGGACCGAGATCTGCGCGTCCATTGCGCGTTCTCCTAACTCCTTGTGGGATCGACTCATCCTCGCACCGGCGCGGACCCGGTGGCGCGTACCCTGAGGCCTCATGAGCGCGCAGGAGGAGACAACCGTCACGACCGAGCGTGCCTGGTTCTCGTCCGTCGCGCTGGCCTTCGCCGGATTGCTGTGGATGGGCGTCCTGCTGTGGTCGGCCCGGGCCACCATCACCGGCCGCTCGGACGTCTACCTCGAGGTCACCTCCACCGCGTACGCGCTGCCCGGCGTCATCTCGGCCAGCCTGGTCGCGGGCGCCTCGGCCGGCCTCCTGGCGGTCCGTCTGCTCTCCCGCTTCAGCGGGGCGTCGGCCCGCTTCGCGATCGCCACCGGGGCGGGACTGATCCTGGGCCTGCTGGGCGGGCTGGTCATGCTCACGATCAACACCGAGGGCTGGGTGTACGCCGTGGTCGCCGGCTCGGTGGCCGCGGCCGCCACGATCGGCGGGGCGCTCGGCGGCATCCGCCCCCCGCGGGTGGTGGCCGCGCTGTGCTGGGCGGCCATCGCGGTGTTCGTGGTGGGAGTGCTGCTGACCTTCGCCCAGGGCGTTCTGTTCGGCATGTTCGGCGCCGGGGACTCGCCCTCGTCACAGGTCGGGGCGGCCAACTGGTACTCGCTGACCCAGGCCGTGGTCAGCGGGGTGGTGGCCGGGGTGCTGGTCCACCGCCTGCTCCGCGGGTCGGGCCTGCGCTGGCCGTGGTTCGCGCTGGCCGGGGCCGGGCCCGGGGTGCTCCAGATGGTGGGTGAGATTCTGACGCGTACGGCCGGCGCCCGCGTCCTCGACCTCGCCGGCAAGGTGTCCGAGCTGGAGAAGACCGTCCAGCAGATGCTCAGCGGGGCCCGCCTGAACAGCGCCATGATCATCCTCTTCGTCGGGGCGATCACCGCGACGATCGCGGTCGGCCGCACCCTCAAGCCCGCCGTACCCGCCGATCCCGCTCCCTCCTCCCCCGCGGCCTCGCCCGCCGCCGCCAAGGACGCCGAATGAGTCTCTACCGCGAGGTGCACGGTCAGCCCGTCGCCGGCGCTGCCCCACTGCTGCTGATCCACGGTGGCGGCTCGACGATCGAGACCAACTGGGGCGCCCTCATCCCCCTGCTGGTCGACACCCGGCAGGTCATCGCGGTCGAGCTCCAGGGGCACGGGCGGACGCCCTACGCCGGCGGCACGATCACCTTCGAGAACTCGGCCGACGAGGTCGCGGCCGTGCTCCGCGAGCTCGACCTCGGCCCGGTCGACGTGCTCGGCTTCAGCAACGGCGGCAACGTCGCCCTGCGGCTCGCCATGCGCCACCCCGACCTGGTGCGCCGGCAGATCGTGGCATCCGCGTTCTACCGCCGCGACGGCCTGGTCGACGGCTTCTGGGACGGCATGGCCCAGGCCACCCTGGAGTCGATGCCCCAGCTCTACCGCGACGCCGACGCCGCCCTCAACCCCGACCCGGCCCACCAGCAGCAGCTGTTCGACCTGGACAGCGGCCAGATGAGGTCGTTCCAGGACTGGCCACCGGCCGACCTGGCCGCGATCACCACGCCGACCCTGATCCTGGCCGCCGACCGGGACGTCGCCACCAACGCCCACACGGTCGAGATGGCGGCCCTGATCCCCGGCGCCCGGCTGATGATCGTGCCCGGCACCCACGGCGACTACCTGGGCGAGCAACTGGCCGCCGCCGGCGACCCCAGCCCGATGCGCGACACCCTGCCCTGGCTGCTGCGCTTCCTCGCCTGACCGCCCTCAAGATCAATTTTGGTCGCGCGCGCACACCGCCGCCTCCCCCACCCCTTCCACTGGGTGGGCGCAAACGTAGGCGTGGGGTACGACAAGTTCGGCGCGCTGTCCACAGGCGCGGCGAGCGGCTACTTCTGGAGCAGGTCGTCCAGCTCGGAAGCGGCGTACCAAGCCAGCTCGTGGTCCTCGGCGCCGTCCACCGTGAACTGGGCGTCCTCGTCGCCGGCCCGGGCCTCCTCGACCACGGCCACGGCGGCGGCGATGTCCTCGGCCGCGTCCGGGTCGTCGACGTGGACCGCGGCGACCTCCTTCAGGGACACCGGCTGGGGCAGGCGCACGGTGCTCGACCCCAGCTCGCCCGCCTCCCGGACAATCGCGGAGGCGGCGACGTCGGCCGACACCACGACCCGGCGGCGCGGGGCGTCCGGGTCCTGCCGCAGCAGGTCCAGGGCGGCCTGGGCGGCGCGGGTGAAGGCGACGTACTCGAGTTCCTCCTCGTCGCCCTCGGCGTACCACTCCCGCAGAGCCGGAGTGACCGCGTGCGCCACCGATGGACCCTCGCCGAGCTCACCCGCGGCCTTCAGAGCGGCCAGCATGGGCAGCGTGGCCGGCAGGTAGACACGGACCAGATCGGTGATCGGCACGCAGCCATTATCAGCAACCGCAGGCCGGCGCGGTGAGCGGGTCCGGTTCTCGCTGCGACTCGCCGTCCTTCGAGGCCGTCGGGAAGCCCTCCCGGATCCAGTACTCGATGCCGCCGATCATCTCGCGCACGTCGTAACCCCGCTGGGCGAGAGCGAGGGCGGCCTTGGTCGCTCCGTTGCAGCCCGGACCCCAGCAGTACGTGACGACCGGCGTCCCGTCGTCGGCCGGAAGGTCGGCCAGCCGGATCGCCCCGGGATATGGGCCTGGTCCCAGGCGTGGTCGCCGCGGGTGTCGACCAGCCTGACTTTTTTCAAAGGCAAGTCGGTGTGTACGTCGGCGACGTCGGTCTGGAACGCCAGGCGAGCTTCGAAGAATTCGGTTGCTTTCATGCGTACCAAATTATGCGGTTGATCTGGGGTTGGACATGTCCTCACGAGGGCGTGGGCTGTTGCGGGCCGTGGAATCGACGGTATTTTGGCCGCGTGACCGTGGATCGGACGGATTGGGCACTGCTCGGCGCGCTGCAGGAAGACGGGCGAGCGAGCTTCGCCGACCTGGCCCGCACCGTGTCGATGTCGCCGAGCGCGGTGGCCGAGCGGGTCCGGCGGCTGGAGGAGGCCGGGGTGATCGCCGGCTACCGCGCGGTGGTGTCGCCGGAGCAGGTCGGCCTGGGCGTGATGGCGTTCGTGCGGCTGCGCTACCCCACGGGCAACTACCGGCCGTTCCACGCGCTGCTCGACAGCACGCCCGAGATCGTCGAGGCCCACCACGTCACCGGCGAGGACTGCTTCGTGCTCAAGGTGCTGGCGCGCTCGATGCGCCACCTCGAAGAGGTCACCGGCCGGATCGGCGGCCTGGGCGCGGTGACGACCAGCGTGGTCTATTCGAGCCCCCTCACCGGGCGGGCCATCGCGGTCGACTAGTCTTGCGTCAAGGTTCGGCACAGCCATCGAAAGCAAACGGTGGCAAACTGGGTTTCCAGGATTGCTGCGGCGAGGAGACGGGTCCGGTGGAGTCGAGGTTCATGCTGCTGTCCGACGTGGCGGCCGAGCTGAACGTCTCCGATTCGCAGGTCTACCACATGGTCCGCAGCGGCGAACTCCCCGCAATCAAGATCGGCGGCCGCGGCCAGTGGCGGGTCGAGCGGGCCAAGCTCGAGGAATACATCGAGCAGAAGTACGCCGAGACCGCCGACTGGGTGACCAACAACCCCCTCTCCACCCCCGAGCCCGACTGATCTGGCGCTCGCCCCTCCCCGCAGAACTCCCTTCCGCGCGGAACTCCTTTCCAGCCTGCCCATTCCACTAACCGCTCTTCCCTGGGCCCTCCCTCACGTTGTTTTGCCACTTTTGCCGGTTCTAGCCGCAGCAATCGAGAGTTATCTACAGGCGTTGACGTGTCCGCGCATCGCCGTGAAGACTCGCTGTCAGAGGCAAACGTAGGCAAACGAAGGGTTTGGTGGCGCGACATGACGACCGTCGAGGTGGCTCCGCACGTCCCGCACCCGCCGCTGAGGGTGCGCCCGCTGCCGAGCTGCGATCCGCCCTACGACGACGAGATCGAGCCGAAGCGCTGGGACACGGCCAACCAGCTGGCACTCGACTGGCCGGCCCCCGACCGATCCAGGCAGCCACCCCCGACCCCGGCGGCCGAACACCTGGCCCGCAAGGTCGCCTCCGCCCGGGTGGCGTCGGGCACGGCCGGCGACGCCAAACTGGCCGTGCGCCTGTTCGTGCAGATGTTCGTCGAGGTCCTGAACGGCTACCGCCCCGCGGGCCACCTGGCCAAGCTCACCGTGCCGAAGGAAGCCGCCAAGGTGGTCTCCGAGGCGGTCTCGGGCACCGGCCGAGTCTCGGCGCTACGCAGCGGCAGCCCTTCAAGCAGCACCCTCCGCCAACGCCGCCCACCGACCGGCGGGACCGCCCTCGCAATCGCTGATCACCCACCACCTAGCGCAAGCGGCGGCAACCCGAGCACGAGACCAAACTGCGTCCATCCGGACGGCCGCGGCAGCCCGGCCACGACGGCGAACGGCACGACCACAAGCGTGGGCGGCATCGCTCATAGAGAGCGCGGCCATCCGGCCGATGAGGAGCATCAGGACGGCGGCGTGCAACGGGGTGGTTGCACGAGGCCGAACGGCACCGACCAGGATCCGCGAGCAGTCGACAGAACATCGGCGCGGTCGGCCGCAACTGACCAAGCGACGCAGCAGACACCTCGAGACGCACCAACGCCCGGCCGGCAGGCGCGAGGTGCTCAGCCGGCGCGGGATGCGCAGGTGACCGGTCAGGGACCGGGCCGGTCGGCGTCGGTGAGGCGGTTCGCGCGGCGCCCGGGTGCGGTGGGTGTTCTGAAGTTCCACTTCTGCGAGCCGCGCCCCGGCGCCGTCGAGTCCACGGTTCTGCTGCTGGCCGGCGACCGCACCTGCGCGCTGGCGCTGCGGATGGAGTTGCAGGGCCGGAGGTGGATGGCGGCGGCCCTGCATCTGCTCTGACCCCAGGTCACCCGGGGCGGCCGCCGTGCACAGGGGCGGCGGACGTCCTGGGTCTCAACCACCGCGCCGATGTCGTTCATCCGAAATCAGCGCGGCGGGAACCACCGCACGGCGCGACAGACGTCCGAGGGTCGCGCCGGGGCGGACGGCGCCGGGATGCCCGGGCGTGGTCCCTGACGGCGAGGGGGGCCACCACACCACCGGGCCGGCGCGCGCGGCAGCACGCAGGGATGCCTCGCGCGACACCGGCGCCACAAGGCAGCAGCGCCCGGCCAATCTGGCCGGGCGCTGCTGTCCGTTGTCCTGCGTCAGCCGCTGGAGCGGGTCACGCGGCGCCGCCGGGGGCGCCGTGGCAGCGCTTGTACTTCTTGCCTGAGCCGCAGTAGCACGGGGCGTTGCGGGACGGGCCGTTCGATTCGGCCTGCGCCGGGTTGGTGCGGGGTGCCCGGCGGCTGGCGGCCGCGTGGGCGGGGCCGGCGGGGACGGGCGAGCCGCCGGCGCCGATGCCCAGGGCGGGCGCGGACGGCTGCTGCTGGATGACGGGGGAACCGTCGCCCGCTTCGCCGTCGATGGCGGGTGAGGTGTATTGCAGGTTCTGCGGGCGGCGGTCGCCGCCCAGGCCCTTGGCCCGGACCTCGACCTGGTGTTCCTGCCCGGAGGCGACGGAGTCGGGCAGGGCGACCGCCTTGCTCGGGTCGACCGTGATGGTGGGCTGCTCCTCGACCTGCACCTCGAGGTTGAAGAGGAAGCCGACCGCCTCTTCCTTGATGCCCTCCATCATCTGGTTGAACATGTCGAAGCCCTCGCGCTGGTACTCGACCACCGGGTCGCGCTGCGCGTACGCCCGCAGGCTGATGCCTTCCTGCAGGTAGTCCATCTCGTACAGGTGCTCGCGCCACTTGCGGTCGATCACCGCCAGCAGGACCTGGCGTTCCAGCTCGCGGATCGCCTCCTCGCCCAGTTCGTCCTCGCGGGTCTGGTAGGCCGCCTGCGCGTCCTGCTTCATCTGCTCGATGAGGAAGTCGCGGTCGACGGTGCTGCGTTCGCCGCCGCTCTCCTCGACGATGTCGTCGATGGTGACCGTGACGGGGTAGAGCCGCTTGAGGCCGGTCCAGAGCTGGTCGAGATCCCAGTCCTCGGCGTAGCCGTCGGCGGTGGCCGCGGAGACGATGTCGGTGATGACGTCGTCGATCATGTGCTGGGCCTGCTCGTGCATGTCTTCGCCGTCGAGGACACGCTTGCGCTCGGCGTAGATCACCTGGCGCTGCTTGTTCATGACCTCGTCGTACTTGAGGACGTTCTTGCGGATCTCGGCGTTCTGGGCCTCGATCTGGGTCTGGGCGCCGCGGATCTGGCGGGTGACCATCTTCGATTCGATGGGCACGTCTTCGGGGATGTTGAAGCGCTCCATGACCGCCTCGACCGCACCGGCGCGGAACCGCTTCATCAGATCGTCCTGCAGGGACAGGTAGAAGCGGGACTCGCCCGGGTCGCCCTGCCGGCCGGAGCGGCCGCGGAGCTGGTTGTCGATGCGGCGGGAGTCGTGCCGTTCGGTGCCCAGGACGTAGAGCCCGCCGGCCGCGATGACCTCGGACGCCTCGACCTCGCACCGCTCCTTGACCGAGGGCATGACCTCTTCGAGCGCCTTGGCGTATTCCTCGGGTGACTCCACCGGGTCGAGACCGCGCTGGCTCAGCTCGGCCGCCGCCAGGAAGTCGGGGTTGCCGCCGAGCAGGATGTCGGTGCCTCGACCGGCCATGTTGGTGGCCACGGTGACCCCGCCCTTGCGACCCGCCTGGGCGATGATCGTCGCCTCCTGCGCGTGGAACTTCGCGTTCAGCACGCTGTGCGGGATGCCGCGGCGGCGGAGCAGGGTGGAGAGGATCTCGGAGTTCTCCACGCTGACCGTGCCGACGAGGACCGGCTGGCCGGTCTCGTGGCGCTCGGCGATGTCTTCGATGACCGCGTTGAACTTGGCCTTCTCGGTCTTGTAGATGACATCGGGGTGGTCGATGCGGATCATCGGCCGGTGGGTCGGGATGCTCACCACGCCGACCTTGTAGACCGTGTTGAACTCGCCGGCCTCGGTCTGGGCCGTACCGGTCATGCCGCCGAGCTTCTCGTACAGCCGGAAGTAGTTCTGCAGGGTGATGGTCGCCAGGGTCTGGTTCTCCTGCTTGACCTCCACCCCTTCCTTCGCCTCGATGGCCTGGTGCATGCCCTCGTTGTAGCGGCGGCCGTGCAGGATGCGGCCGGTGAACTCGTCGACGATGAGGACTTCACCACCCTCGTTGACGATGTAGTCCTTGTCCTTGCGGTACAGCTCCTTGGCCTTGATGGCGTTGTTCAGGTAGCCGACCAGCGGGGTGTTCACCGACTCGTAGAGGTTGTCGATGCCGAGCCGGTCCTCGACCCGGCCGACGCCGCGCTCGGTGATGGCCACGGTGCGCTTGGCCTCGTCGACCTCGTAGTCGCCCTCGCCGTCCTTGCCCTTCTGCAGGCGGCCGACGATCGCGGCGAACTCGCCGTACCACCGCTGCGAGTGCTCGGCCGGCCCGGAGATGATCAGCGGGGTGCGTGCCTCGTCGATGAGGATCGAGTCGACCTCGTCGACGATGGCGAAGTTGTGGCCACGCTGCACCAGTTCGCCCTTCGACCACGCCATGTTGTCGCGCAGGAAGTCGAAGCCGAACTCGTTGTTCGTCCCGTACGTGATGTCGCACAGGTAGGCCTCGCGGTGTTCCGCCGAAGGGCGGTTCGGCAGGATCACGCCGACGGTGAGGCCGAGGAACACGTGCACCCGGCCGACCCACTCGGCGTCACGCTGGGCGAGGTAGTCGTTGACCGTGATGATGTGTACGCCCTTGCCGCTCAACGCGTTGAGGTAGGCCGGGAACACACCGGTCAGGGTCTTGCCCTCACCGGTCTTCATCTCGGGGATGTTGCCGAAGTGCAGCGCGGCGCCGCCCATCAGCTGGACGTCGTACGCCCGCTGGCCCAGCACTCGCCGCGCGCCCTCGCGGGCCGTGGCGAACGCCTCCGGCAGCAGCGAGTCGAGCGATTCGCCGTCGGCGAACCGCTCCTTGTACTGCTGCGTGAGGTCGCGCAGCTCATCGTCGGTCAGATCAACGTAGTCATCCTCGATCGAGTTGACCGCGTCAGCGATCGCCTTGAGCTTGCGCACCATGCGGCCTTCGCCGGCGCGCAGGACCTTTTCCAATATCGACACGGGTCAGCGCTCCCCTAAACAGTCTGCCGAACCATGGTAGGCGTCCCATCCTGCCAGGCGTGAGCCGAGCCTCCCGTTAACCGCGCAAACACCGCGAAACCACCCTGTCAGTTCGCTGAAAGCTGAGCCGGGCGCGCCGCTGGGCAGGATGGCCGTGGATCGGCGGCGGGCGCGGTGGTAGTGGTGAACACCACGGACGGCGATTTTCCCGGGAGTGTCGATCTTCGCGGGCGGGTCGCGGCAAAGCCCGGCTCCGCCGTGGAAGGCTGGCCGCGACAGTCACCGCGGGAGGACGGCCGCCGTTACGACTGCTGGGATCGATGTTGAGCGACGACAGGGCGGCGATGTGAGCGTTCCGGAGATCAATGGCACGGGGGTACGCCTCCGTGCGCTCGCCGAGGCCGAGCTGGACGACGTGGTGGCCGGCTGGCCGGAACCGGCGAGCCGGTGGGGTGCGGCCGGCGCGGGCGCCTGGGCGATCGCCGACCCGGCGACCGACCGGCTGCTGGGCGCCGTGGCGCTCGACCACCAGGACCCGGCGCGAGGGCAGGCCGAGGCGCTGTTCTGGGTCCGGCCGGACGACCGCCGCCGGGGTGTCGCCACCGCCGCGCTGACCGCGCTGGCCGGCTGGGCGTTGGACGCCGGCCACTGGGCACGCCTGGAACTGCTGATCCCGTGGCAGAACGCGCCGGCGCAACGGGTCGCGCTGGCCGCCGGCTTCGCGCGCGAGGGGGTACGCCGCGGCGTGTTGGCCGACGACGACGGCACCCGCGCCGAGGCGGTCGCCTTCGCCCGGGTGGCCGGCGACGCGCCCGGCCCGGTGCCGCGGCTGCTGCCCGACTTCCCGGGCGGCGAGCTGACCGACGGGGTGGTGACGCTGCGTCCCCTCGTTCCGGACGACATCCCCTTCTACACCGCGCTGCACCTGGTGCGTGACGTGGTCGAGACGACCGTCCCGCCGACGCCGCCGAGCACCGCGCAGATCAGGCACCGGTGCACCGCGGCCGAGGCCCACTGGCTCGCCGGCATCCGCGCTGACCTGGTCATCGCCGACGTGGCGACGGGCACCCCGACCGGCAACATCGGCCTGTTCTACATGGAGCCGGGCACCGGTCAGGCGATGATCGGCTACAGCATGCTGCCGGAGTGGCGCGGCCGCGGCTACGCCACCCGGGCGGCCAAACTGATCTCACTGTGGGTGTTCGCGGAGACCGGCATCGCCCGCCTGATCGCGGGCACGACGCCGACCAACGTGGGTTCCCAGCGGGTGCTGGAGCGGGCCGGGTTCCGCCAGGAGGCGTTCATGCGCTCCCGGCTGCCCGGTAAGGACGACACCCGCCAGGACGACCTCCAGTACGTCCTCCTCCCGGAGGACGTACTGAACGCTGTGTCGACCCAGCCGTGAAGAACAGGCGGGTTTGACACCTGAATCCCGCGGAGCGGAGGGGCTCAGTCAGCCCGTCTGTTCCAGGGAGAGGATGCCGTAGTCGTAGCCGCGGCGGCGGTAGACGACGCTCGGCCGGCCGCTCTCCTTGTCGTGGAACAGATAGAAGTCGTGGCCGACCAGCTCCATCTGGAACAGGGCGTCGTCCACGGTCATCGGGTCCGCGGGGTGTTCCTTCTCGCGGACGATGCGCCACGGCTGCGTGTCGTCGTGTTCCACGAGCGCGGCGGCAACCGGCTCCGCCTCCTGGGCGGGCGGGTCGAAGTTCGGCAGATCGGTCGGCAGGCCGGCGGTGGCGGCGGCGACCGAGACGGGCGCGTGACGCCCGCGGTGGACGCGTCTGCGGTCGGCGGCGCGGCGCAACCGGGCGTCCAGCTTGCTGATGGCGGCATCCAGAGCTGAATAGAAGTCCTTGGCGCAGGCTTCCGCGCGAATGACGGGACCTCTGGTCATGACGGTGATCTCGACGCGCTGGCACTTCTCGGCCTGCCGCGGGTTCCGTTCGTGGAAGAGTTCCACGTCGGCCCGGATCAGCTTCTGGTCGTAGCGTTCGACCTTGCTCAGCTTGTCGGCGACATGTTCCCGGTAATGCTCGGGAACCTCGACGTTGCGGCCCTTGACGACAATGTCCACTCGTGACCTCCCCCAACGTTGGTGCAGAAATGTGACTGCGGAACAACCTCGTTTCGGGTGGTGGGTAGGCGAAGATGCCTACCCTGGTCATGACGACGCTAACCTGCCGACGCCCGCGCGTCACCCCTCGTTCGCAGAACCACCCGCATGGCGAGAGGTCCAGACCCCGGTTCGGGCCGGCCGGGCGGGGCTCGGGTGGGGCAGGGCTCTCCGCAATCGGGTGGCGGCAACGACCGCGGCCCCCGCGACCTGCATGTTCGCCTCCTCCAGCCGGGCCGTCACGGCGGCCAGCGTGGCCCCGGTGGTGACGATGTCATCCACCACCACCAGCGTGCTCCTCATCGTGGTCCGGCGGGTCGGAACGCCGATTCGGGTCGGCCGGATTCGCAGCGAACTCTCAGCCGCGACACGCCGTGCCGACGCGTCCAGTGACGCGGAGTCCGGGCGCGGCGCCGCGCGTAACGGTCGCGCCACCGCAGCGTCCCAGCCCGCGGCGCGGAGGCGACGGACAGTCCGGGTGGCCAGTCGCGCCATGTGATCACCGAGCCGCTCACGCTGCGCGGCGGCGGTCGAGGGCACCGGCACGATCAGCAACGGCCGGGAGCGGTCCGGCGCCACCTCGGCCACCGCCGCGGCCAGAACGGCGCCCAGCGGCCGGGCCAGGCCGTGCCGGCCCCGTTCCTTGTACGCCAGCAGCATCCCGCGCACCGCGCCCTCGTACGCCCCGGCCGCCACACAGCGCGGCATCCCGGGCGGCGGCGATTCCGGCGACGCCGCGTACGGCCGCAGCCCTTCCACCTCGGCCACGCAGGCCGCACAGGCCCCGTCGCGCAACGGCTCCCGCTCGGCGCCACACCCGGCGCACGACCCCGGCAGGACCAGGTCGGCCAGGTCGCGGAGCAGGCTCAACTGAGGAAGAACGGCGCGGTCGGCACGATGCCCTTGGTCGGGTTGTCGACCTTCACGGCCAGGTCGCCGACCGTCATCTTCTGGGCCTTCTGCTCGTCGTAGGCCGCGTCGCCGATCAGGTAGGCGACGGCGCCGGAGTCGTCCCGGGTCGGGCTGGCCGGACGGGAGGTCATGTTGGTGACCGGGATCGAGCTCAGACTGTCTTGCCGGTAGGACTGGAAGGCGCCGTCGATCGACACCTCCATGGTCGCGTACCGGCGGTCGGTGCCGCGCTCGAGCCCGGCCAGCGCCAGCGACTCCTCGTTGCTCCAGGTGACGGCGGTCAGGTCCTGCAGCTCGGTGCGGATGACGTGTGGCGAGGTCAGCTGAAGGCCGCCGTCGCCGAAGCTGAGCCCGGACAGGTAGAGCGCGCCGCCGGCCACCAGCGCCACCCGGTGCGAGTCGGGCGCCACGGCCACCGCGGTGATGGCGCCCGGCGCCCCGCCGGGCCATTGCACCGCGGTGAGTCCGGCGTCGGCCGAGCCGAACCCCTCGGCCGGGAAGCTGTAGAGCCCGCCGTTCATCGTGATCAGCCCGTTGGTGCCGGGGTCGGCGCCGATCGGGGACACCGCCCAGACCGGATGCCCGACGTCAGCGCCGGCCGGGAGCCGTTTGCGGGTGAGCGTGACCGCTTCACCGGCCCCGGCCGCGCCGACCTTGAGCGACTGCTTCCGGTTCCCCTCGTCGACCACCAGGGCCGCGTACGACCGGGAGCCGGACATGGCCAGCGCCGCCGAGAGCACGTTCTTGTTGTCCTGCGGGCGGACGATCGGCACCGCCTGACCCGGCCGCTCGGAGTGCGCGAGCCGCACGATCTGCTTGTTGTAGATCGCGAACCGTTCCGGGCCCTCGGTCTGGTAGGCCGGGTTGGCCGGCAGGTAGTCGTCGCCGGTGTAGGTGTGGTCCTCGTGCTCGATGGAGAGCGCCAGCGTGTTCGGCAGCGGGCGCATCGACCAGCGCAGCTGCTGCTGGAGCCGCTGGAGCGCGCCGGCCGAATCCTTCTCGGGCAGCACCTGCCCGCTGAGGTTGATCTGTAGCGTCGAGTTGCTGATGGCCGGCACGTTGCCGATCGCCTTGGTGCCTTCCGGCAGCGGCTCGACGACGCTGCCCAGCCAGCCCTGCGGCCCGCTGGTCAGCCAGTCGATGATCTGGTTGGGCCGCTGCGTCGCGGGCAGGTCGCGGGGCAGGTAGCGGGTGTCGGGCACCAGCCCGGAGTGCTCCTGGTTCCAGAAGTAGATGGTCTGCTTCTGGTAGTAGTTGTCCAGCGCGTCGACATCGAGGAAGACGTACGTCACGGGTTTGCGGACGTAGAGCCCGTCCAGCCCGTTCACCTCGCCGATCTCGAGCTTGAGCTGCTCGGTCTCGGGGTTGGTGGTGGGCTCGAGAACGCCCTTGGCCCGCAGCATGCCGACCTCGCGGTACGGGATCGTCACGTTCGGGTCGTCCGGATTGTTCTGCGGCTCGCCGACCAGCCGGATGACCTTGATGCCGTCCGGTTGCGGGCGGAAGGTGGCGGCCACGTCGGGGCTGAGGAACTGTTTGACCCGATCGGCCGCGGTGCCCTGGTCACCGGCCGCGGCCAGCAGGAAGTTGGTGGCGAACTCCTTGATGTTGGTGGTGTCCGAGCGGAGCACCCGGCCGGGCGCCTGGGGCGTCGTGTTCACCTCGCCGCCGACCGGGTCGGGGTTGATCGGCCGCACCACGGTGTTGTCCGGGATGCCGCAGCCGCCGGCCAGCAGGGTGCCGGCCAGGACGACGGCGATCAGCGGGCGCCTCATCGGGTCACCTCGACCGGCTCGGCCGCGACCGGCGGCACCTCGCGGTCGCGCGGGATCAGCGGCAGCGGCGCGGCCACCAGCCGGTCGCCGGCCCGGACGGGCAGGGTCAGCCGGAACTGGGCGCCCTCGCCCGGCGCGCCCCACGCCTCCAGCCAGCCGCCGTGCAGGCGGGCGTCCTCCACGCTGATCGACAGGCCCAGGCCGGTGCCGCCGGTCTGCCGGGCCCGGGACGGGTCGGCCCGCCAGAACCGGTTGAAGACCAGCCGCTCCTCGCCCGGTTTGAGGCCGACCCCGTGGTCGCGCACGGTGATCGCCACGGCGGCGTCGTCACTGGCCACGGTGACCTGCACCGGCCGGCCCTCGGCGTGCTCGACCGCGTTGCCGACCAGGTTGCGGAGCACCCGCTCGACCCGGCGCGGATCGATCTCGGCGATCACCGGCGCCTCCGGCAGGCGCAGCTCGACCTCGACGCCGACCCGCTCGGCCAGGCCGGCCAGGCCCTCGGCGACCCGCTCGACGATCGGCGTCACGTCGGTGTGCTCGGCGTCGAGCGCGGCGAAGCCGGCGTCGAACCGGCTGATCTCGAGCAGGTCGGTGAGCAGGCTCTCGAAGCGGTCCAGCTCGGCCTGGAGCAGCTCGGCGCTGCGGGCCACGGCCGGGTCGAAGTCGGCGCGCTCGGAGAAGAGCAGATCGGCGGCCATGCGTACGGTCGTGAGCGGCGTCCGCAGCTCGTGCGACACGTCGGAGGTGAACCGCCGCTGGAGGCGGGACATCTCTTCCAGCCGGACGATCTGGCGCTGGAGGTTGGCCGCCATCTGGTTGAACGAGGCGGCGAGCAGGGCCAGGTCGTCCTCGCCGGTCACCTTCATCCGCTGGTCGAGCAGGCCGGCCGAGAGCCGCTGGGCGGTGCGGGCGGCCACCCGCACCGGCGTCACCACCATGCGGGTGACCAGGGCGGCCACCACGCCGAGCAGGAGCACCAGCGCGAAGCCGGTGGCCAGCACGGTGGCGCGGATCTGGTTGGCGGCCCGGTCCTCGGTGGTCAGGGGCACGAGGTAGTAGAGCTCGAGCTGACCGAAGTTGGTCGGCACCGGGGTCCCGTACACCAGGAACTTGGTCTCGACGCCGTTGACCGCCGCCGTGCGGATCTGGCTGGCCTCGACCCGGTTGCGGCCGACCTCCTGCACCATGTCGGGGGTGATCAGCTCGCTGGTGTCGATGTTGGTCGAGGTGACCGGCCGGATGGTCAGGTAGCGCGAGGAGCGGATGGTCACCACCGCGCCGCTGCCGGCCGCCGGGTCACCGCCGTCGGCGAGCAGCGGGATGGTGTCGTCGAGCGTTCGCGGCAGCTTGGCGTCGACCGCGGTGGTGTGCACGCTGAGCTGTTCCTGGGCCACCGCCCGCTTGTTACGGCCCTGGGCGAAGACCTCGTCCTGCGCCCGGTCGAGCAGGATGTCGGCGCTGCGGTAGGCCACCAGCCAGGCGAACGCGCCGACCAGCAGGCTGGACGCGACCAGGGTGATGGCCACGACGCGCAACTGGAGCGAGCGGCGCCACTGGCGGCGGGCCGGCGCGAGCAGCACGCGGAGGCGGCGCAGCAGCGCGCGCCAGTAACGCCGCACCACCCGGAGGGCGCGGCGTGCGGGCATCGGAAGCCAGGCTGGAGCGCGCATCGCGAAGCAACATTAGCGCTCCGCGGCGCTCACCCAGTGCCCGCCTTGTAGCCGACCCCACGGACGGTAAGGATGATCTCGGGGCGTTCCGGATCGGGCTCGATCTTCGCCCGCAGCCGCTGGACGTGCACGTTGACCAGCCGGGTGTCGGCCGCGTGACGGTAACCCCAGACCTGTTCCAGCAGCACCTCGCGGGTGAACACCTGGCGCGGCTTGCGGGCCAGGGCGACCAGCAGGTCGAACTCCAGCGGCGTGAGCTTCACCTCGGCCCCGTCCCGGGACACGGTGTGGGCCGGGACGTCGATGGTGATCTGGTTGCCGGGCGGCCCGATGGTCAGCATCTCGGGCGCGGCGTCTTCGCCGCGGCGCAGCCGGGCCCGCATGCGGGCGACCAGTTCCTTGGGCTTGAACGGCTTGACCACGTAGTCGTCGGCGCCCGACTCGAGGCCGAGCACCACGTCGACGGTGTCGCTCTTGGCGGTCAGCATGACGATCGGGATGCCCGACTCGGTGCGGATCGCCCGGGCCACGTCGATGCCACTCATGCCGGGCAGCATCAGGTCGAGCAGGACGATGTCCGGCCGGCTTTCGCGGAACGCGGCAAGCGCACGCTCGCCGTCGGCCACGAACGAAGGCAGGAATCCTTCGCTGCGCAGAACGATGCCAAGCATCTCCGCGAGCGCCGGATCGTCATCGACAACGAGGACACGGGCTCTCATGCGGTCCAATATTGCACTGTCTCCCTCGACGACGTGGTACCCGGGGGGTGATCATGCGTCGAAAAGCCGGCTCCCCCAGTGTTCCCCGGCCCCGGCCGGACCCGGTGGGCAGGCGAAGATCGCGCTGGCGACGTGTCGCAGATATTCGTTCATCTCATCCATCCGGGCCAGGCTTCGTTGCACCGGGATGAACGATTTGCGAGGATCCCGCTGGTACGCGATGAAGAACAGCCCGGCGTTGAGCCGGCCCAGCCCGTCCGAGCCGTCGACGAAGTTGTAGCCCCGGCGCAGCATCCGGGCGCCGTTGTTGGTCGAGTGGTGGGCCAGGCGCACGTGCGCGGTCTCGGCGACCAGCGGCTCGCCCTGATCGTCGACCGCCGTCAGGTCGATCTCGTCGAACTCGCGGGCCATCCCGAGCGGCGCGCCGTTGCTCTTGTGCCGGCCGACGATCATCTCCTGCTCGGCCAGCGACGACCGGTCCCAGGTCTCGATCAACATCCGGATCTTCCGGGCGACCAGGTACGAGCCACCGGTCATCCAGGCCGGCCCGTCGCCGTCCTGCACCCAGACGTGGTCGCGGAGCAGGCCGGCCTCCTCGGCCTTGATGTTCTTGGTGCCGTCCTTGAAGCCGAACAGGTTCCGGGGCGTGGCCTGCGACGTCGAGGTCGACGACGTACGCCCGAAGCCCAGCTGCGACCAGCGCACGCTGACCACCCCGAAACCGATCCGGGCCAGGTTGCGGATGGCGTGCACCGCCACCTGCGGGTCGTTCGCGCACGCCTGCACGGCCAGGTCACCGCCGGAGATGGCCGGGTCGAGCGCGTCGCCGGTGAACGCGGGCAGGTCGGCCAGCGCCTCCGGCCGCCGCTTGGCCAGGCCGAACCGGGTGAACAGCGACGGCCCGAACCCCACGGTCAGGGTGAGCTGGGAGGGCGGCAGCCCGGTGGCCTCGCCGGTGTCGTCCGGCGGCGCCTCGGCGATCCCGTTCATCGCCCCGATCGGCCCGGCGTCCTGCCCGGAGGTCATCCGGCGGGCCGCCGCGGTCCAGTCGGCGAGCATCTGGACCAGGCGCTCCCGGTCCTTGGTGATCACGTCGAAGGCGACGAAGTGCAGCCGGTCCTGCGCGGCCGTGGTGATGCCGGCCTGGTGCACGCCGTCGAACGGGATCGCGCCGCGCGCGTCCGGCCCGGGTGTGTCGTCCCGCTTGGCCAGGAAGGCGCCGCCGACCGCGACGGCGCCGGTCACCCCGGCCACGCCGGCGCCGGCGAGCGCGATCGCCCGCCGGCGGGAGACGCCCTGTTCGTCAGTCATTTCTTGGACACCACCGCGGCCACCTTGCTGATCGGCTCGGCCAGCGCGTTGATCGCGTCGGACAGGTCCTTGAGGTCGGCCTGCGAGAGCTGGTCGTGCAGCTTCCAGCCGTCACCGGCCCGGTGCTTCGCCAGCGCGGTGTCGACGTTGGCGAACTCGGTGTCCAGCGTCTTGACCAGCGCGGCGTCGCGCTCCTCGAGCACCGGCCGCAGCGCGGCGATGGCCGCCTTGGAACCCTCCACGTTGGCGTTGAAGTCCCACAGGTCGGTGTGCGAGTAGCGGTCCTCCTCACCGGTGATCTTGCCGGTGGCGACCTCGTCGAGCAGGCCCTTGGCGCCGTTGGCGAGCTGGAGCGGGGAGAGCTTCTCGGCCTGCGCCTTGGCCACGATCTCCTTGACGTCGGTGAGCAGCTGGTCGGCGATCGGGCCGTCCTTCGAGATGTCCGGCTTGGCCGCCCACAGGTCCTTCTCGATCCGGTGGAAGCCGCCGAACGTCATGCCCTCCTCGGTGACCTCCTCGCGGCCGTCGATCCGGGGGTCGAGGTCGCCGAAGATCTCGGCGACCGGCTCGATCCGCTCCCAGTAGGTCCGCGCGATCGGGAACAGGGTCTTGGCCTTGGCCACGTCGCCGGCCTTGACCGCGGTCACGAACTCCTCGGTCTTGACCAGCAGCGCGTCCGTCTGGGACTTCACGTACCGCGAGTAGCTGCCGGTCGCCGCGGCCAGGGCGGCGTCGTCGGTCAGCGGCGCCGACGAGCCGGACACGGTGAACGCGGCCCGGATGCCCTTGCCGATCATGCCCGGCTTGCAGGCGGTCTCGTACGACCCGGCGGGCAGCTCGACGTGCAGCTCACGGGACAGGCCGGGGGCGATGTTCTCGACCTCGCCCATCACCCGGTCGCCCGGGGCGTACACGTAGAACTCGGTGACCTTCTGGCCCTTGTTGGTCACGCTGAAGACGCTGGTGCCGGCGTCGGCCTCGGCGCGGGCGACCTTGCAGGCGCTGTCGTCGGCGGCGACCGGGATCGGGCCGCCCTTCTCGCCACCGGCGGCCGGGGTGTCCGGGTCGCCGCTGCCGCAGCCGGCCAGCGCGAGGGCGCCGGCCGCGGTGATCACGATGAGGCGTCGCATGGTTCTCCTATTGCTGAGGCGCGGCCACGGGCGCCGGGGTGGACTTTCTTGTGCGGAGGAAGAGAAAGAGGACCGGCAGGCCGTACGCGCCCCAGGCGATCACCTCGACCACCGACGCCGTCGGGGTGAGGTTGAACATGCCGGTGAGCAGCGCGGTGTACCAGGCGCTGGGGTCGAGCGTGCCGCTGATGTCGTAGGCCAGGTTGTTGAGGCCCGGGAGCACGCCGGACTCCTGGAGGTCGTGCACGCCGTACTTGAGAATGCCGGCGGCGACCAGGATGAGCAGGGCGCCGGTCACGGTGAAGAAGACCGTCAGATTGATCCGGATCGCCGTGGCGTACATCAGGAATCCGATGACGACGGCCGTGCCGATCCCGCCGAGCAGCGCCAGCAACGGCCCGCTGTTGCTCGAGGCGCCCTGGACGGCCGAGTAGAAGATCAGCGAGGTCTCGAGGCCCTCGCGGACCACGGCCAGGAAGGCCATCACGCCGACCGCGACCGAGCCGACCCCGAGCGCGTCCTGCATCTTGCCGCGCAGCTCACCGGCGATGGACCGGGCGGCGCGGCGCATCCAGAAGATCATCCAGGTGACGAAGCCGACCGCCGCGATCGAGGTGATCGCCTCGAACAGCTCGCGGTGCTCGTACTTCTGGAGCAGCGTGGTCTCGGTGTAGCTGAGCAGCCAGCCGAAGATGACGGACAACGCGACGGCCAGGGCGACCCCGGCCCAGACCTGGATCAGCCGGTCCTTGCGCTCGGACTTCACCAGGAACGCGATCAGGATGCTGACCACCAGCGTGGCTTCCAGACCCTCACGCAGACCGATGAGGTAGGTCGCGAGCATGACGGTTCCTTTGCTAAGGCATTCCTAACTTAGGTTCGGCATACCTTAGGCATCGCGAGGCCCTGTCCGTCAAGGAGCTTGTGATGTAAACGAACGGGCGGCCCCGGATCTATCCGGGACCGCCCGTCGGACGAGAGGGCTCACTGACGGTCGAACTCGCCGTCACGCACACCCTTGATGAAGGCGCCCCACTCGGGCGCCGTGAAGCGCAGCATCGGTCCGGCGGCGTCCTTGGAGTCCCGCACGTAGACGGTCGCGGTGGTCTCCGCCACCTCCACGCAATGACCCGCGGCGCCGGAGCGGCTGCTCTTGTGCCAGACCAGCTTGTTATCGGTCAAGACATCCCCTCCCCGGAGATTTGTGATCCATCCTGGGGAACGATCCAGCGGTCAGCGAAGGTAGTCGCTCGATCGGGTGAAGCAGTCGCGGCTCGCCTCGGCGTCGAGGGCCCGGGCGCGGACGTCGTCGAAGGCCTCCCGGAAGACGCTCACCTCATCCTCCTTGAGGTGGAAGAAACCCCCGGTCAGGCCCTCGCTGTGGACAATCGGGCCGCGGGCGTTGCCGGCGAATTCGAAGATCATGAAGGACTCCGACTGCGCCGCGTGCGCGCCCGCCGAGAACGGCAGCACCAGCAGCTCGACGCCGGGGCGCATGCTCGCCTCGTGCAGCCGCTGCAACTGCCGGCGCAACACGCCCCGGCCACCGACCTCGCGGTGCAGCACGGCCTCGTCGAGCACCACGGTCAGCCGCGGCGGAGGGTCGCGGACCAGCACCGCTTGCCGGGCCATCCGCAGCGCCAGACGGCGGTGGATCGTTTCAGGGTCGCCGATGTCGGCGCCGACCTCGATCACGGCCCGGGCGTACTCGTCGGTCTGGAGCAGGCCCGGGACGATCTGGGTCTCCCACTCCTGGAGCGCGACGGCCTCGGCCTCGAGCGCGACGTACTCGTCGTAGGGCGCCGGGACCGACGACCGGTACGGCGTCCACCACACCCGATCGCGGCCGCGCCGGGCCAGGTGATGGAGCCGGTCGCGGATGTCGGACTGGGCGCCGTAGGTGCTGAGGAGGCGGTCGAGATCGGGCTCGCTGATGCCGGTCCGCGCCGTCTCGATCCGGCTCAGTTTGGACTCCGACCAGCCCAGCAGGCGAGCCACCGACGCGCCGCGCCGTTCCCCCCGGAGGCGACGTAGTTCGTCACCCAGTTCCCGTCGTGCCGTTGATGTCGGCCTTGCCACGCGAACACCGTACCGGGATGGATACGTTCTGCAACTTGCATAGCGCCATATGCACTTGCAGACAGGAGGTGACCGGGTGCTTAATGACAACGAAAGCACCACCGGTGGCGGCAACCGCCGGGCTTGTGAGAAGGCCCCGTCCAGCGGCGTGGACGGGGCCTTCTTCAACGGTCGGCGGCATGAACCCCTGGACAGCGAACGGGGCGACGGGTCAAAGACCCGCCGCCCCGTTCATCCCCCCGGTTTGGTACCGCGCGCGTCCGTGGGACCCCCCGATCACCAATGACGCTGCGTGTTTGTAGCTTCACACTCCGCGCACGCTCATGTCAAGCAAATCCGGAAATTTCCGATTCGAGAAGTTTGAGTAGCGCGGATCCGAGATCCAGCGCGCCACCCCAACAGGAATCTGACATCGCCCTGTGAGGGTCCTCGCCATGTCTCCTCAGATGCGGCTGAGCCGCTGTGCCGCCGGGCTCGTCCTCCTCCTCGCCGGCTGTTCCGGAACGGACACCGAACCGCCGAAGGTGGCCTCCCTCCGGACCTCGGCGGCGCCGTCGAGCGCGGCGGCCGCGGCCGCCGGCCAGCGACCGGTGTACCCCGTCGACGCCACCGACGACGAACGGCGGGCGGTGAGCGAGCCCTGGGTCGCCTGCCTGGTGGCGAAGGGTGGCCCCAAGTGGAAGCGGGACGCCGACGCCCTGCTCCTGAAGGGCGTGACGCCGGCCGACGACCCGGAAGGCAAGGACGTGCTCGAAGCCTGCCTGGCCAAGCAGCCGGAGGCGTACGACGACCACCAGAAACGGACAGACCCGGCGACGTTCAAGGACAACCAGCGTGCCTGGTACCGCTGCGCCCAGGACGCCGGCTACAAGCTGACCGCCCCCGACCCGGACACCGCCGAATTCGGCCTGACCGAGATCGGCCCGAACGGTGACGCCGGCTCGCCCAAGATGCAGGAGTGCAAGCGGAAGGCGTTCGCCGAATGAGGCCGAGCTAGGCCGGGGCGGCGACGAAGATCGTGCCGGTGCCGGCGGCCGAGATCGGGCCGGCCGACGCCGGGGCGAACGCGGCCGTCCCCGGCGTGATCTCGACCGGTGTCCCGTGCCCCTCGGCAACAAACGCGTCGCCCTCGACGCCGAGGATGATGCGCGGGCCCTCGGCCGGCACCGTCGTGGGCGGCCGCGTCCCCGACAACTCCAGGCAGTAGAGCCGGAAGTCGCGGATCGGCACCTCCCAGGTGGAGACGCCCGGCGCGACCTCGGTGGCCGGCAGGATCGGGTCGGCCAGAACCTCGAAGCGCAACACCCGGAGCAGTTCGTCGACGTCGACCCGCTTCGGGGTCAGCCCGCCACGCAGCACGTTGTCGCTGGCCGCCATGATCTCCACGCCGGCGCCCTCGAGGTAGGCGTGCAGGTTGCCGGCCGGCATCCAGATCGCCTCGCCCGGACGCAGCGTCACGTGGTTGAGCAGCAGCGCGACCAACACGCCGGGGTCGGACGGGTAGCCCTTGGCCAGGCCGCGCGCGAGCGGCGTGTCGGCGGCGGCCACCAGCGACGCCCGGTCGTCGGCGGGCCAGCTGAGCAGCAGCCGCACGGCCTCGGCCAGACCGGCGGGCCCGGTACGCAGGGCGGCCACCACCGGCGCCAGGGCGGGCACGCCGAAGGACTCCAGGACGTCGGCCGACACCGACGGATCGCGGAAGCCGCACAGGGCCTGGAACTCGGTCAGCGCCACAAGCATCTCGGGCTTGTGGTTGGCGTCGGTGTAGTTGCGCGGCAGCGACGGGTCGGCCTCCTGCGCGGCGAACGCCGTCCGCGCGTACGCGAGGTCGGGGTGGGCCTGCAGCGACAGCGGCGCCGACGCGGCCAGCACCTTCACCAGGTAGGGCAGTCGCGGGCCGAACTCCTCGACCACCGGCGCGCCGAGCTGACCGGCCGGGTCGGCCTCGATGACGTCGGCCAGGCTGGCCGGGCCGTCGTGCCCACGCAGCGTCGACGGGTCGCCCGGGTGGGCGCCCAGCCACATCTCGGCCTCGGGCTGGTCGGTCGGGGCGGGCCGGCCCTGGAGCTCGGCCAGGAAGGTGCGCGAACCCCAGGCGTACGGCCGGACGTTGCCGACGAGCCCGTGCACGCCGCTCATGACGCGTGCGCCGGGGGTGCCGCCTCGGCCGCGGGCGTGGCCGCCGGCCGGTAGATGTCGGGCTCGATGTAGATCACCCGGGCGATCGGCAGGGCCGCCCGGATCCGGGACTCGGCCTCGTTGATGTGCGTGGCGATCTCGTCGGCCCGTTCCGACCGCGGCACCGCGATCTTCGCCGCGACCAGCAGCTCTTCCGGACCGAGATAGAGGGTCTTCATGTGGATGATGCGCTCGACGCCCTCGCCCGCCAGGAAGGCCTGCTCGATCTTGCGGATGTCCTCGGGCGTCGCGCCCTCGCCGAGGAGCAAGCTCTTGGTCTCGATCGCCAGGATGATCGCGATGCACACCAGCAGCAGGCCGATCGCCGCGGTGCCGATGCCGTCCCAGACGCCGTTGCCGGTCAGCAGGGTGAGCACCACGCCGAAGAAGGCGAAGATCAGGCCGATCAGGGCGCCGAGGTCTTCGAGCAGCACCACCGGCAGCTCGGGCGCCTTGGCCCGGCGCACGAACTGGACCCAGGAGATGTTCCCGCGGGTGTGGTTGGACTCCTTGATCGCCGTGCGGAAGGAGAAGCTCTCCAGGCCGATCGCGATGATCAGCACGACGATCGGGACCCACTGCCAGCTCTCGATCGGCTCGGGGTGGGAGATCTTGTGGTACGCCTCGTACAGCGCGAACAGGCCACCGACGCTGAACAGCACGATCGCCACGATGAAGGCGTAGATGTAGCGGTCCCGTCCGTACCCGAAGGGGTGGTCGGGGGTGGCCTTGCGCCGCGAGCGCTTGCCGCCGAGCAGAAGCAGGGCCTGGTTGCCGGAGTCGGCGACCGAGTGGATCGACTCGGCCAGCATCGACGACGACCCGGTCAGCAGCCAGGCGATGAACTTGGTGACGGCGATGCCCAGGTTGGCCGCGAGGGCCGCGATGATCGCCCGGGTGCCGCCGCCCGCGCTCACGCTCGGCCCTCCGGCTTCGGGTTGCTCAGTTCCTTCATCTCGTCGATCGCCGGCACCGCCATCGGGTCGAGCCCGTGGGCCAGGGCCAGGTAGAGCGAGGCGAAGTCGGGCACCGCGACCAGCGACGCCAGCCGTTCCAGGGCCGAGCCGCCCTCGGCCACCAGCACGTCGCAGCGCACGCCGCGGCGCTCGGCCAGCGTCTGCACGGCGTCGGCCCGGCGCTCCTCGACCGCGATCGGCTCGTCCGCATCGTCCTCGGGGTTGAGGCCACCGTCGCGGAAGATCACCAGCCGCAGCCGGGTCGACGCGACCTCGTCGGCCTCGTCCTCGGGGTCGGCGAAGATGTCCCGGGACGACTCGGCCAGGCCGCCGAACACGCCGTCGAGCAGGCCGACCCGGCCCCGGCCGGCCTCGCCCAGGGAACCGGCCATCACCGGGTAGCGGGCATTCGCGGCCAGCGTGTCGGCGAACCGGCGGGCGGCCACCGTGGCCAGCGGGGACGAGCCCCAGATGACCGGCACCGAGCCGGCCAGGCCCAGGGCCAGCGCCTTGGCCGGGTTGACGAAGGACTCGGCGCCGGGACGGGACCGCTCGGCGTCGGCGTCGAGCCGGGTCGCGGTCTCGGCCACATCGGCCTCGTTGACCTTGACCAGGCCGAGGCTGCGGGCGGCGATCAGCACCGGCACAGTGAGCCCCCACAGGCTGGCCCGGGCCGGCGCGCGGCGCGGCACCGGGATGAACGGCGCGCGGGCGCGCTCGGCCATCGCCTGCAACTCGGAGTCGGGGCTGCCGATGGCCACCAGGCGCGCGCCACGCCGGGCGGCGGCGTCGGCCGCCGCCAGCGCCTCGGGGCTGCGCCCGCTGCCGGAGACGGCGATCACCACGTCGGCCGCGCCGACCCAGCCCGGCAGCGCCGAGCTGCGGTGGCCGACGATCGGCACCGGGCAGCGCGGACCGGCGACGGTGGACAGGATGTTGCCGGTCAGGCCGGCGGTGCCGATGCCGGCGACCACGACGGCCCGCGGCCGGCCCTCTTCGGCCAGCCCGGTCAGGTCGGCCTCGGCGGCCAGGGCCGCCGCCTCGCGCACCTGGGCGCCGGCCGACGCGGTGGCCCGCAGCATGCCGCCCGGGTCGCTGGCCAGCATGGCCTGCTCGTCGTCCAGCAGCGACTCGTCGACGTGCCGGTGGCCGTTGACCCCGGCCGCACCCTCCAGCGGGACGGTCATCGGGCCTCCCCCGGCAGCCGGGCCTCGTCGAGCAGCAGGATCGGGATGTCGTCCCGGATCTCGAACACGCGACCGCACTCGGTGCAGGTCAGCGTCTGCGCGTCGGCGTCATGCGTCAACGGCGCGTGGTGCGTGTCCGGGCACGCCAGTATGTCCAGCAACTGCGGATCGAGGGCCACAGAGAAGGCTCCCTTATGGGGTGGCGGTCGGAGGCAACCTGCAGATCCTAACCTCGGACGATGGCCAGCACCTCGTCGCGGAGGGCGGCCATGCGGTCGGGCTTGGGCGCCTCCACATTGAGCCGCAGCAGTGGCTCGGTGTTCGAGGCCCGCAGGTTGAACCAGGCGCCGTCGGCCAGCGTGGCGGTGAGCCCGTCCAGATCGTCGAAGGTGGCGTCCGGGTACGCCGCGCGTACCTCGGCGGTCTTGGCCTTGGCGTCGGCGACCGTGGAGTTGATCTCACCAGAGGCGGAGTAGCGCTCGAACTCGGCGGCGAAGCCGGACAGCGGCCGGTCCTGCTCGCCCAGCGCGGCCAGCACGTGCAGGGCGGCCAGCATGCCGGTGTCGGCGAACCAGAAGTCGCGGAAGTAGTAGTGCGCCGAGTGCTCGCCGCCGAACACCGCGTTGGTGCGGGCCATCTCGGCCTTGATGAACGAGTGGCCGACCCGGCTGCGCAGCGGCTTGCCGCCGTTCTCGGCGATGATCTCGGGCACCGCGAGCGAGGTGATCACGTTGTGGATGACCGTGCTGCCCGGGAACTTGGCCAGCTCACGCTTGGCGACCAGCGCGGTGATCGCGGACGGCGAGACCGGGTCGCCGTTCTCGTCGATCACGAAGCAGCGGTCGGCGTCGCCGTCGAAGGCCAGGCCGAGGTCGGCGCCCCGGGTCCGCACGGCCTCCTGCAGGTCGACCAGGTTGGCCGGGTCGAGCGGGTTGGCCTCGTGGTTGGGGAACGTTCCGTCCAGCTCGAAGTAGAGCGGCACGATGGTCAGCGGCAGCGCCGGCAGCACCTGGTCGCCGAGCACGGCCGGCACGGTGTGCCCGCCCATCCCGTTGCCGGCGTCGACGATCACCTTGAGCGGCCGGATGCCGGACAGGTCGACCAGCGAGCGCAGGTGGGCGGCGTAGTCGGCGAGCAGGTCGAGGTGTTCCACCCGCTGGGGCCCGTCGGCGACCCGGTCGAGGTCGTCGAGCAGCTCCTGGGCCCGGATGCGGATGATCGCCAGGCCGCTGTCCTGGCCGATCGCGCGGGCGCCGGCCCGGCACAGCTTGATGCCGTTGTACTGGGCCGGGTTGTGGCTCGCGGTGAACATCGCCCCGGGCAGGCCGAGCGCGCCGGAGGCGTAGTAGAGCTGGTCGGTGGAGCCCAGGCCGATGTGCAGGACGGCCGAGCCGGCCGCGTTGGCGCCCTCGGCAAACGCCGCCGCCAGGCCGGGACCGCTGGCCCGCATGTCGTGGGCGATCACGATCCGGTCGGCGTCGTCGCCGGACTCCCGCAGCATCTCGATGAACGCGGTGCCCAGCGCCCGGGCCGCCGCCTCGTCGAACTGGTCGGGGACGACGCCACGGACGTCGTACGCCTTGACGATCTGCGACAGATCAGACAATGCTCGCTCCTCAGCCCTGGGGATCCTGTCGCGAGACTAACGGAGCACGGGTAGCGGAACGGCCGCAACCGCGCAGCATGCGTCTCGGCCTCGTTGCAACGAGGCATCTTTCATTGCGGCGCGCTTCTCAACGCGTGGCGCTTTTCAACGCGGCGCGGCACGCGTGGTCGGCGGCCCGGGTGGTCTCGGGCAGGCGGTAGCGGGACGTCAGGCGGAGGGTCAGCGCGCAGGCGGTGTCCAGGTCCATGCGGTGGCCGGCCGAGACGTACACCGGTTTGACCCGATCCTGGGTACGCAACAGCGCGCCCACCTCGTCGCCACGGTCGATCAGCGCCGACCGGTCGCCCCGCCGCTCCCCCGGCTCGTCCGCCTCGCCCACCAGCCGGGTCTTGCCGACGCCGAGGGTGGGCAGGTCGAGCAGCACGCCCAGGTGGCAGGCCAGACCGAAGCGACGCGGATGAGCCCGGCCCTGCCCGTCGCAGACCACCACCTCCGGCTGGTCTTTCAACTGCGAAAACGCGTCGAGTACGGCGGGAAGCTCGCGGAACGCGAACAGCCCCGGCACGTACGGGAAGGCCGGCTCACCGATCACCACCGCGGTCTCCCGGACCGACAGGTCCGCCTCGAGCACCACCACAGCCGCGGCCAGCCGGTCCTCGCCGTAGGCAACATCCACCCCGGCGAACGTCGACGGCGTTATCGGCACCGGCCCATCGAGCAGTTGCGGGCGCAATTCGTCTTGAATCGCGAAGGCTTCGCTGGGAGTTGACGGCCAATCCACGCACCAGAGGCTAGGCCAGTTGTCCAGAGCGGTGATGCGGGTCACGATGGGGGCATGGCCAACCCGTGGCTCGCCCTCGACCTGGGTGCCGATCCGGCTGAGCGGATCCGGCAGGTCGGCCGTGCCCACGAACGGTTCGTCACCGGGGACCATCAGATCGGCGGTCCGGCGGCCATCCGCAGCGTGGTGGCCGACTCGTGGCGGCGCTCGGCCGACGCGATCACGCCCGAGAGCACCGCCCCGATCGAGATCGCCGACGGCGACCTGGAGGCCTACCGGGCGGCCCACCCGCTGGCCCGGGTGCTGCCGATCTTCCGCGACCTGCTCGGCGGGCTGGCCGACGACGGCGACCACCTGATGGCGGTCTGCGACGCGCACGGGCGGCTGCTCTGGGTGGAGGGGACGCCGACGGTGCTGCGCGCGGCCGACGCGATGAACTTCGTGCCGGGGGCCCGCTGGGACGAGGCGCACGCCGGCACCAACGCCCCGGGCACCGCGCTGGCCGTCGACCACCCGCTGCAGATCTTCGCCACCGAACATTTCAGCCGGCCGGTGCAGCGCTGGACCTGTGCGGCCGCCCCGATCCACGACCCCGCCACCGGCCGGTTGCTCGGCGCCATCGACGTGACCGGCGGCGACCACCTCGCCAACCCCCACAGCCTGGCTCTGGTACGCGCGACCGCCCTGGCCGCCGAGGCGTTCCTCGCCACCGAACGCCGCTCGTCCGGGGTCACGCCCACGGTGGCGGTGCTGGGCCGCGACGAGGCCCTGCTGACCCACCGCGGCCGGCGGCTCCGGCTCGGCCGCCGCCACTCCGAGCTGCTGGTCCTGCTGCTGACGCACCCCGAGGGACGCACCGGGGACCAGCTGGGCCTCGACCTCTATCTCGACGATCTGAACCCGGTCACGGTCCGGGCCGAGCTCTCCCGGCTGCGCCGGATCCTCGGGCCCGAGCTGCTCGACTCCCGCCCCTACCGGCTGCACGCCGACCTGAGCGCCGACTTCAGCACGGTCACCGACCACCTCGACGCCGGCCGGGTGGCCGAAGCCCTGTCCGAGTACGCCGGCCCGCTGCTGCCCGCCTCGGACGCCCCCGGCGTGGTCCGCCTGCGGCGCGCGCTCGAGACCCGGCTCCGCGACACGCTGCTCCGGCGGGCCGACCACACCCTCCTGGAGAAGTGGGTCCGTTCCTCGTGGGGTGCCGACGATCTGGAGATGTGGGAGATGTATGCCGCGCTGCTCCCGGCCCGCTCGCCGGCCCGGGGCGCGGCGCTGAACCGCGTCGGCCGGCTCGCCGCCGATTTCGGCCTCCGCACCCGCCGACCCGGCGGCGGCGTGCGGCCTTGACCACGACGGCGGTCCGCTGAAACCACGGGACTCTTCTGCGCCCGTACCCGCAAAAGCTCTTGACCTTGACTTTGCAACGTCCTTGCAACGTTCCCGTAACTAGCGTCGCACTCATCGTGAGTCCCCCAACACGGAGGCGACCAGCATGACCATCTACTCACCGCCCAACACCGACGGTGCGATCGTCAACTACGAGAGCCGTTACGACCACTACATCGGTGGCGAGTACGTGCCGCCGGTCAAGGGTCAGTACTTCGACAACCCCACGCCGGTCACCGGTGAGACCTTCTGCGAGATCGCCCGCGGCACGGCCGAGGACGTCGAGCGCGCCCTCGACGCGGCGCACGGCGCGGCCGACGCCTGGGGCCGCACCTCGCCCGCCGAGCGCGCCAACATCCTCAACAAGATCGCCGACCGGATGGAGGCGAACCTCGAGAAGCTCGCGGTCGCCGAGGCCTGGGAGAACGGCAAGCCGGTCCGCGAGACGCTGGCCGCCGACCTGCCGCTGGCGATCGACCACTTCCGCTACTTCGCCGGCGCCATCCGCGCCCAGGAGGGCTCGCTCGCCGAGATCGACGACGACACCGTCGCCTACCACTTCCACGAGCCGCTCGGGGTGGTCGCCCAGATCATCCCGTGGAACTTCCCGATCCTGATGGCCGTGTGGAAGCTCGCGCCCGCCCTGGCCGCCGGCAACGCGGTCGTGCTCAAGCCGGCCGAGCAGACCCCGGCCTCCATCCACTACCTGATGTCGCTGGTCGGCGACCTGCTCCCGCCGGGCGTGCTGAACATCGTGAACGGCTTCGGCGTCGAGGCGGGCAAGCCGCTGGCGTCGTCCAGCCGGGTCGCCAAGGTCGCGTTCACCGGCGAGACCACCACCGGGCGTCTGATCATGCAGTACGCCTCGGAGAACCTCATCCCGGTCACCCTCGAGCTCGGCGGCAAGAGCCCGAACATCTTCTTCGACGACGTCTCGGCGGCCGACGACGACTTCATGGACAAGGCGCTCGAGGGCTTCGCGATGTTCGCGCTCAACCAGGGCGAGGTCTGCACCTGCCCGTCGCGCGCGCTGATCCAGCAGGGGCACTACAGCGACTTCCTGGCCGCCGGCGTGAAGCGGGTGGAGAACCTCAAGCAGGGCAACCCGCTGGACACCGACACCCAGGTCGGCGCGCAGGCCTCCAACGACCAGCTCGAGAAGATCCTGTCCTATCTGGACATCGGTCGCCAGGAGGGCGCCAAGGTGCTGATCGGCGGCGGCCGGGCCGACCTCGGCGGCACCCTGGCCGGCGGCTACTACGTGCAGCCGACGATCTTCGAGGGCAGCAACACCATGCGGATCTTCCAGGAGGAGATCTTCGGGCCGGTCGTGTCGGTGACCTCGTTCTCCGACTACGCCGACGCGATCAAGATCGCCAACGACACGTTGTACGGCCTGGGCGCCGGCGTGTGGACCCGGAACGGCAGCACGGCGTACCGGGCCGGCCGCAACATCAAGGCCGGTCGAGTGTGGACGAACTGCTACCACGCCTACCCGGCGCACGCCGCGTTCGGTGGCTACAAGCAGTCCGGCATCGGCCGGGAGAACCACAAGATGATGCTGGACCACTACCAGCAGACCAAGAACCTGCTGGTGTCGTACTCGCCCAAGGCTCTGGGCTTCTTCTAGGCCGGTTTTCAAATTTGCCCTGGAGGCGCCGTGATGACGAACAAATGTGAAAAACCGGCCTAGGCCGCTGAGGAATGACAGTGACACGAGTCGACGTGACACCCGCGGCGGCCGACCTGATGCGGTCGCTGCGGGTGCAACACGGTCCGCTGATGTTCCACCAGTCCGGCGGCTGCTGCGACGGCAGCTCACCCATGTGCTACCTCGAGGGTGAGTTCCGTACCGGCGCGTCGGACGTGCTCCTGGAGGCGTTGCGCATCGACGGCATCGCCGAGCCGGTGACCTTCTGGATGTCCAAGTCCCAGTTCCAGCTCTGGAAGCACACGCACCTCACGGTGGACGTGGTCAAAGGGCGCGGTTCCGGCTTCTCGCTGGAGGCGCCCGAAGGCGTACGGTTCCTGATCCGCAGCCGGCTGCTCAGCGAGGAGGAGATCGCGGAGCTCGCCACTCGTTAGGGTCGTCCGCATGTTTGTGCGGTGGACCACGGCCGGGGACGACCCGCGGCTGCTCCGGCTCTTCCCGGCGACGTTCACGGTGGCGGTGGCGGCCACCGCCGTGGACGGCGTCCCGGTCCTGGTCACCACGTCCGACGACGTGGTCGAGGAGGACGACGCCGAGACCGTTCTGCAGATCTGGCACGCCGGGACCGGCGAGCTGCTTCGGGAGGTTCCGGGGGTGGGCGGCGACTCGCTGGTCGTCACCGAGCTCGACCGGCGACCGGTCGCGGTGACCTGCGGCTGGAGCGACACGCCGTGGCTGGTCGACCTGCTCACCGGCTCGGCGACGCCGCTGCCGGGCGCCGGTGACGTCGTGCAGGGCCTGGCCATCGCGGGCCTCGAGGGCGGGCCCGCGCTGGTCACGGCCGATCTGCGCGGTCAGGTACGGGTGGTCGATCTGGCCGCCCGCGAGACGGTACGGGTCCTCGACGCCGGCGGCGACCGGCTGAACGCGGTGGCGGTCCTCTCCTGGGACGGCCACCTGGCCGCGTTCGGGGCCGGCGACGCCCTGCACGCCTGGGACCTGCATACCGGCTCACCGATCGCCACGCCCCCGATCAGCGGCCGCGCCTGCGCGCTGGCGACCTGGCCGGACGTGCCCGATCGGCTGGCCGTGCTGGGCATGGACGGGAGCGTGGAGATCGCCGGCCGGGCCGTGCTCGGCGTGCCCTGGCGGCGCTGGGCCACCCACCTCGCCGGGCTCGTCACCCCGGACGGCCGGCGGTTGCTGGCCATCGCCGACGACGAGGCCGTGACGCTCTGGGACGTCGAGGCCGACCGTGCGGCCGGTCCGGTGCTGGCCGGGCCGACCGGCTGGGCCGACGTCCGCCCGGGCGAGCCTGGCGAGGTGATCACCGCGTCGCCCGAGGACCGGGCCGTGGCCGTGTGGGCGGCCGGCGCCGACCTGCCGCCGATCGGGCACGGCGCCACGAGCACGATCACCGCCCTCACGCTGAGCCCCGACGGCCGGGTGATCGCCGGAGCATCGGACGGGACGGTCGCCGCCTGGTCCCTGGCCGACGGCTCGTTCTTGTCGGCTGAGGACGGCGCGGTGCACGGCCCGGTGCGGGCGGTGGCCACGGTCGAGGTGGACGGGCGGATCGAGGTGCTGGCCGGCGGCGGCGACGTCAACGGCTCGCCGGACGACGTCCTGCATCGCTTGCCCCTCTCCGACGGCGTTGTCGACGGCGTCATCGCCGATCAGGGCGGTGAGATCAGGGTGATCGCCATGCTGGGCACGACCGCGTACACGGCCGGGTGCGACCGGACCATCGCCCGGATCGACCTCGTGACCGGCACGCGCACCTCGGTGATCCCGGGCGACAACCACGCCAGCGGCATCGCGATCCGGGGCGGGCGCGCGGCGGTCAGCCGCTTCCCGGGTCCGTTCCAGCTCTGGGATCTGGCCGCCGACCGGCCGATCCCGACCGGGGCCGTCGACTCGGCCGAGTTCGGCGAGCGGGTCGTCGGGTGGTGCGGCGACGGCCGGGTGGTGGTCGCCCTCGACGATCAGGCTCGGGTACGCGACCTGAGCACCGGCGAGACCACGGCACTGGACGAGGGCGGCGACGGCCGGATCACGGCGATCGCGAGCAGCGACACGCTCGTGGCGATCGCGCGGGCGGATTGCTCGCTGTCAGTCGTGGACCCATCGTCCGGCGACGAGACCGAGGCTCTCACGTTGGCCTACCCGGCGACCGCGCTGGCCTGGACGCAAGAGGGTGACCTGATCGCCGGCGTCCGCCGGGACCTGGTGCGGTGGGGGCTCTCTAACCCGGCGGGATGACCCGCAGGTGGCCGCGGCGGCCGGTCTGCTGGCCGGGCATGTGGTCGTGCTCGTCGGGGCGGGGCGGGGGCGCCGGGCGGGCCGCTTCGCGAACCGCGTCGGCCAGGGCGACGAGGTCGTCGGTGGTGGGCGGGGGCGGGGCGAACTCGCCGTCGTGGCGGACGAGTTCCCAGCCTCGGGGGGCGGTGAGGCTGCGCGCGTGGGGTTCACAGAGGTCGTACGTGTGGGGTTCGGCGAAGGCCGCGAGCGGCCCGACCACGGCGGTGGAATCGTTGTAGACGTAGGTCAAGGTGGCGACGGCCTGTCGAGGACAGCCGTTTCGGGAGCAGCGCCGTGGGGACCTCACGGCGGCACGTTATCTCCCCCGAGACGCCGGAAGTCGCGACACGCCGTACCACCATGCATCACGATTCGGCCATGACCGGGCGACACGCCGCCCCTTATAGGCGAATTCGCCGCGAAGAAACTCCATGCGACCAGCAAGAGCGCTAGATCGGCGGCGACCGGACTAGAGTTCACACGTGACCACCAGCCCCGACCGCCGCCGGACCGCCGAACCGGGCCGCGCGGCACGCTCCGCCGGGCCGGGCCGTCCCGCCCGCCGCGACCGGCACGGCCGTGGTCTGCGGGGCCGGCTCGTGCCCGCCACCGTGCCGCTGGCCCGCACCAAGGCCGAGATCTTCGACGACCTGGTGCTCGACACCGTCGAGGCGCTCGAGCGGCGCTATGCCAAGGAGCTGGCCGGCGTCGAGTTCGCGGTCGAGGATGTGCCGCCGGAACTCAACGTCTACGACTCCGACGTGTTGGAGGACGGCGAGGTCCCACTGGCCCGGCTGCTGCCGGGCCGGCCCGGTCGCCAGGAACTGCCACCGCGGATCGTGCTCTACCGCCGACCGCTGGAGTTCCGGGCGATGGATCGTGAAGACCTCGCCGACCTCGTCCACGATGTGATCATCGAGCAGGTCGCCAACCTGCTCGGCGTCGATCCCGACGAGCTCGCCTAGCGCGCCCACCGCGCCCACCGCGCCCACTATTCGGGGGCGTGTGGCCGCTAGGCCACCCGGCGCTTCAACTTGCGGCGTTCCCGCTCCGACAGCCCACCCCAGATGCCGAAGCGCTCGTCGTGCCCCAGTGCGTACTCGAGGCACTCGCCCTTGACGTCACAGCGACCGCAGATCCGCTTCGCCTCGCGGGTCGAGCCGCCCTTCTCCGGGAAGAAGGCCTCCGGATCAGTCTGCGAGCACAGCGCCCGCTCCTGCCATTCGGGTGCGTCCCCGAGCAGGTCGACCCCTTCCACCTGCGCTTCCATCGGCGTGCCTCCAATTCCTGCGCCGAGCGTCAACCCGGCGCGACCCCCCACGCACGCGGCGTGTTCTTGCGGGCGGGACGCGGCTCGCGCCGCCC
Source organism: Actinoplanes sp. NPDC051470 (assembly GCF_040682035.1). NCBI lineage: Bacteria > Bacillati > Actinomycetota > Actinomycetes > Micromonosporales > Micromonosporaceae > Actinoplanes > Actinoplanes sp. NPDC051470. Next base: position 107,030 of record NZ_JBFBAA010000014.1, on the reverse strand, counting down.
TCCCCCGCAACCCCACCCGAAATTACACGCGTGTAATGCGTGCGTCGTCAAGCCGAACCTGATAAATAGGCCCGTTTCCCCGAGGCGTCCGCACACCTCGTGGTCCCGTTCCAGCCCTATCTGTCAGAGCCGCGCCTTGGTAACGCCGACGCGGCGCATCCCGTCCGATTTTACCCAATTTGTGACTTAGCGTCGCCCGTACACCGTCGTTCGTTCCACCGCCGGGCGACCAACGGTCGCCGCGAGCTCCTTCAACTGGGCGACGGTGCGCGCCGAGCCGTGCTCCGAGCCGGCCATCCGGGAGATGGTCTCCTCCATCAGGGTGCCGCCGAGATCGTTGCAACCGCCGTTGAGCATCTGGCGGGTGCCGTCGTCGCCCAGCTTCACCCAGGAGCACTGGATGTTGTCGATCCGGCCGTGCAGCAGCAGCCGGGCCATCGCGTGCACCACCCGGTTCTCCCGCGGCGTCGGGCCCGGGCGGGCGATGCCGGCCAGGTAGATCGGTGCGTTCGTGTGGATGAAGGGCAGGGCCACGAACTCGGTCAGGCCGCCGGTCTCGTCCTGGATGCGGGACAGCACCCGGAAATGGCCCAGCCACTGGCGCGGGTGGTCGACGTGGCCGTACATCATCGTCGAGCTGGACCGGATGCCGACCTGATGGGCGGTGGTCACCACGTCGACCCAGGCCGCCGCGGGCAGCTTGCCCTTGGTCAGCACCCAGCGCACGTCGTCGTCGAGGATCTCGGCCGCGGTGCCCGGGATGGTGTCGAGGCCCGCCTCCTTGAGGGCGGTCAGCCACTCGCGCACCGAGACGCCGGCCTTGGCCGCCCCGGTCACGATCTCCATCGGCGAGTACGCGTGGACGTGCATCCCCGGCACCCGCTCCTTCACCGCGCGCACCAGGTCGGCGTACGCGGTGACCGGCATCTTGGGGTCGATGCCGCCCTGCATACAGACCTCGGAGGCGCCGTCCCGCCACGCCTCCTCGGCCCGGTCGGCGACCTGCGACACGGACAGCCGGTAGGCGTCGGCGTCTCGCTCGCGCTGGGCGAACGCGCAGAACCGGCAGCCCACGTAGCAGACGTTGGAGAAGTTGATGTTCCGGTTCACCACGTACGTGATGTCGTCGCCGTTGACGTCGCGGCGCACGTCGTCGGCCAGCCGGGCCAGCTCGTCGAGCGCCGAGCCATCCGCGTTGAACAGGGCCAGGGCCTTGTCCTCGTTGGCCTCCAGCAGCAGCGCGGCCGGGTCTTCGGCGGCCAGCTTGAGGCCGGCCAGCACGTCGGTCGGCAGCTTGGGCGCCACGGCGACGTGGGCCGCCACTTCGTCCCAGTCGCCGTAGACGCTGTCGAAGTCGCCGCGCCGGTCGCCGGTCCGGCCCTCGGTGTCGATGGTCTCGAACAGGTCGGTCCGGCCGGTTCCGTACGCGTCGTCCGGCTCCTGCCACGGAAGACCGACCGGCATCGCCTCTTCGTTCGCCAGCCCGTCGGGGCCGGCCAGCGCCGCCACGTGCGCGGCCAGGCGAGGATCGAGCCAGTTCTCTCCTCTTCGGACGTACTCCGGGTAGATCGTCAAGCGCTCCCGAAGGATGAACCCGGACTTTTCCGACAGCTCACGCAGGTGGTCGATGGCCGGCCACGGCCGCTCCGGGTTCACGTGATCGGGGGTGACCGGGGAAACGCCGCCCCAGTCGTCGATACCGGCGCGGAGGAGCAGATCGAACTCGGCGTCGATGAGGTTGGGCGGCGCCTGGATGCGGGCCCGCGGCCCCAGGATGATCCGCGAGACGGCGACCGTGGCGGCCAGCTCGCGCAACTCGGCGTCGGGCATCCCGCGCATCGCCGTGTCGGGCTTGGCGCGGAAGTTCTGGATGATCACCTCTTGGATGTGCCCGTACTCGCGGGCCGTCCGGCGCATCGCGAAGATGGCGTCGGCCCGCTCGGCCGGCGTCTCCCCGATGCCGATCAGGATGCCGGTGGTGAACGGCACGCCCACCCGGCCGGCGTCGTCGAGCACCCGCAGGCGGACCGCGGGCTCCTTGTCGGGCGAGCCGAAATGGGGCTGGCCCTTCTCGGACCAGAGCCGGGTCGCGGTCGTCTCCAGCATCATGCCCATGCTCGGCGCGACCGGCTTCAGGCGCTGGAGGTCGGCCCAGCTCAGCACGCCGGGATTCAGGTGGGGAAGCAGACCGGTCTCCTCGAGCACCGCGATCGCGGACGCCCGCACATAGTCCAGGGTGGAGTCGTAGCCGCGCTCGTCCAGCCACTGCCGGGCCGCGTCCCACCGCTCCTCGGGCCGGTCGCCCAGCGTGAAGAGCGCCTCCTTGCAGCCCTGGGCCGCACCCTCGCGGGCGATCGCCAGCACCTCGTCGCGCTCCAGGAACGCGGCCGGCAGGCGGTGGGGCACGGTCGCGAACGTGCAGTAGTGACAGCGGTCCCGGCACAGGCGGGTCAGCGGGATGAAGACCTTCTTGGAGTACGTGACGACACCCGGCCGCCCCGCCTCCCGCAGTCCCGCGTCACGCACCCCGCCCGCGATCGTCAGCAGTTCGTCGAGCTGCTCCCCGGCGGCGGCCAGCAACGCCTCAGCCTCGCCCGGGTCGATCGCCTTGCCGTCCGACGCCCGGCGCAGGGCACGGCGAACACTTGCCTCGGTAACCTCAGTCACCAATGCAGCCTAGGTCGTATCGGTCGCGATCATGAGTGACGGGCGACACGTGTCAGCGCCGCCTCGATCTGCCCGGTCACGCCGTCGGCCAGCGGGCTGGGCAGCGCGCCCGGGTGGAACCAGCCCAGGGCGGCCGACTCGTCGCTGATCCGCTCGACCGCGCCGGGCGGGGCGATGGCGAGGAAGCGTACGTCGAAATGACGGGTCTGCCCGGTGGGCCGGCACGGCACCGGGTGGATGTCCAGGTCGATCGGGACCGGATCGAACACCAGGCCGGGGATGCCGGACTCCTCGCGCGCCTCGCGGGCGGCCGCCGCCACCAGCGAATCGTCCCCCGGCTCGCAGTGGCCGCCGACCTGCATCCACATGTTCAGCCGGCCGTGCAGGCAGAGCAGCAGGCGGCGGTGCTCGGCTGAAGCTCCGCCATCCGCCAGGATCATCGTGCTGGCCGTGACATGGCCGGGAGCGTGCCGACGGGTCATCGCGACCGGGCCGGCCGCCAGCAGGTCGAGCGTCTCCCGGCCGGCCGGCGTCTGGTCCCAGCTCCGCAACACCCGGACGGCGTCCTCGTACAGCGCGGTCATGCCAGCTTCTTCGCCGAGATCTCGACGCCGGTCGCGCGCAGCCGGTCGACCAGCACGTCGCCCAGCGCCGTGGCCGGGGTGAGCACGCCGCCGTCGGACGGGGGCAGCTTGTCGCGGTCCAGCACCAGCGCCAGGGCCGACTCGCCGAGCATGACCGCGGTGGCCGCGTACCCCGGATCGCCCTTGGCCCGGAACCGGGACCGGTAGCGCGCGCCGGTCGTGGTCGTGGTGAAGATGTCCATCGTGAAGTGACCGTTGCGGCGGGTCTTCTCGTCCGGCCCGGAGCCCGGCTTGGGCAGCACCCGGTCGAGCACGAACCGGGTCGGCGGCAGCGACAGACCGGCCAGCAGCGCACCGAGCCCCACCTTCAGGCCGGCCGCGATGACCGGCGCGGCGGGCGAGGTGCCGGTGCTCTGCGCCTCGCGGTAGCGGAACGAGCGGCCGTACGCCCAGCCGCGCAACGCGTTGCTGCGCCGCACCACCCGGCTGTTGTACGACGCCATCATGAACGGCCCCACATGCCCGCTCAGCGACCGGTCGACCGCCCGGCCCGGCATCGAGACCGCGTCCTCCTGCCGGCCCAGCTCCGGCTCGGCCTTGCGATCCGGACTCAGCGAGTACGCGCTGGCCGCCACCCGCCGCAGGTCACGATCGGCGCGCAGGACATCCACCTGGGTCCGCATCGAGTCGATGGTGCCGCCGCTGAACCCGCCCCGCAGGCTGGTCACGACCAGCGTGGTGTCGGTCAGCTGCCCGGCGTCGTCACCGCGCACCAGCTGATGCAGCACGTGCACGCCCAGGTCGGACGGGATCGAGTCGAAGCCGCACGAGTGCACGATGCGGGCGCCGGTGGACCGGGACATCTCCTCGTTGTCGTCGATGCTCTGCCGGTGGAAGGCGACCTCGCCGGTCAGGTCGACATAGTCGGTGCCGGCCGCGGCGCACGCCCGGACCAGGGTCCGGCCATGCTTGAGGTACGGGCCCACGGTCGTCGCCACCACCTGGGCCGAGGCGGCCAGCTTGGCCATCGCGATCTCGTCGTCGGCCGCGGCCACGATCAGCGGCCAGTCGACGCCCAGCCGGCCACGGAGCTGCTCCAGCTTCTCCCGCGACCGGCCGCCCAGGGCGATCCGCACCCCGTCCGGCCCGTGATCGGCGAGATACGCGGCGACCAGCGCACCCACGAACCCGGTGGCGCCGTAGACGACAAGGTCGTGATCACGCTCATGATCGGTCATGGGAACCGATTGTGCTGGATCGGTCGCGAGGAGGCAGCGCGGGGCCCTTATCCGGCTCTATCCGGCGTCGCGCGGCTCGACCTTTCCGGCGTCGTGCGGCTCGATCAGCACGCCCTCCTCGCCGGTGCGCACGCTCGACGCCACGCCCTCGGCGGCCAGCGCCGCGCGTACCCGATGGATGTCGATCCCCAGCGCGACCCACCCGGCGGGCGACCTCTCCGCCGGCGTCAGCCGAATCCCCCTGGCCGTGACCTCCGCCTCGACCAGTTCCGCCACCGTGGCCAACGCCCGTTCCACCGCCGCCCCAGGTCGCGCCGCAACCGGACCGTCCTGGCTCTGCGCACTCATACGCACCGCCCCGCCGCCCGGCAGCGTGGCCGCCGCGCGCAGGCCCTCGGCCCGGGCCTCGGCCGTGCCCAGCGAGAACATGTCGCTCGCCGCGTCGCGCAGCAGCGTGACCGCGCCCGGCGTCTCGGCCTCGCCCGCGCCCGGGTAGCCGCGCACCACCGCCACCGGCACCCCGTCACACTTGCCCTTGACCAGCTCGCCCGCCGCCGCCAGCTCGTCGATCACGGCCATCTCGGTGAGCTGGAGCTCATTGCCGTACGGATCGATCTCGCCCTTGTGGTCGCGCAGCGGAGCGATCCCGGCGGCGCCCAGCGCGACGTCGGTCAGCCCGAGCCGCCAGGCGCGGCCCATCGTGTCCGAGACGATCACACCGACCCGCAGCCCCCGCCCGGCCAGCGCCGCCCGCAACGCCCGGGCCGACGCGTCCGGATCGGCCGGGAGCAGCACCAGGTGGGTCTTGTCGACGTTCGAGGCGTCGATGCCGGCCGCGGCCATCACAAACCCGTGGTGGGTCTGCACGATCGCCGTCGGCCCCCGCCGCGCCACCACCCGGCTGGTCTCGCCGGCCAGGATCTCCTGCCGGGCCGCCTCACGCTCGGGGCCGTCGGCCGGGACGTCGACCAGCCGGCCCTCCGCCTTCGACACGATCTTGCTGGTCACCACCAGCACGTCGCCGTCCCGCAGCCACGGCGCGGCGGCGGTGATCAGCTCGGCCAGGTCGTCGCCCGCGGTCACGTCACCGATCCCGCGGACCGGCAGAACCTCCAGGCCCTCCATGGTCACCTCACGTCGGCCAGGGTGATTGCTTCCGCAACCATCTTGGCCGTGGCTTCCTCGTCCGTCATCCACAACGGCACCGCGCGGGTGGTGACACCTGGCACATCTTTATTCGTCTCGGTCGAATCGACCAGCCAGCCGTCGAGCAGATCGGCTCCGTAGAGCGCGCCGACGCCGCTCGCGGTGACCTCGACCCCCAGCGTGGCCAGGCACTTGTCGGCCATTCCGCGCACCGGCGAGCCTCCGATGATCGGCGACACCCCGACCACCGGCGCCGGGCCGCCGGCCACCGCCTCCCGGATGCCGGGCACGGCCAGGATCGGCGCGATGCTCACCACCGGGTTGCTCGGGGCCAGCAGCACCACGTCGGCCTTCTCGATCGCCTCGAGGACGCCCGGAGCCGGCTGGGCCGCGTCGGCGCCCACGAAGACGAACCGGTGCGTCGGCACGTCACCGCGGTAACGCACCCACCACTCCTGGAAGTGGATCGCCTTGCGCTCGCCCTCCACGTCCACCACGACATGGGTCTCGAGCCGGTCGTCGGTGGCCGGCAGCAGCGTGACGCCCGGCTGCCAGCGGTCGCAGAGCGCGGCGGTGACCTGGGACAGCGGGAAGCCGGCGGTCAGCATCTGGGTGCGTACCAGATGGGTCCCGATGTCCTTGTCGCCCAGCCCGAACCAGGTCGGCTCGGCGCCGTAGGCCGCCAGCTCCTCCTTGACCGCCCAGGACTCGCCGACCCGGCCCCAGCCGCGCTCCGGGTCGTGCGCCCCGCCCAGCGTGTACATGACGCTGTCCAGGTCGGGGCAGATCTGCAGGCCGTGCATGCGCACGTCGTCACCCACGTTGACCACGGCGGTGACGTCGGCTTTGTTTTCTCCCGCGTACGCCCGTACGCCGGCCAGGAAACGCGCGCCGCCGATGCCGCCGGTCAGGACCGTGATCCGCATGAGTTCATCCTCGCGCACCTGTGGTTACCGGGCCTCCCTGGCCCCTTACGACTACGCTAGGCCGACCCGTCGGACCGATCACTCAACGAGGAGACCCACCGTGACCAGCCAACCGGAGACCCGCTCGGTTCTCCAGCTGCTCCGGCCGCTGCGCGACATCGCCGCCTGGGCCCTGGTGGGGTTGCCGGCCGTCCTGATCTTCGTGTCGATCATCGACCTCATCCCGTTCGGCGACGGCGACACGTTCACCACCCGGACACAGGCCAGCTTCTACGACTTCATCAACCTGGCCACGATCTTCCTCCCGCTGGCCGCCGTGCTGCTCGCGCTGCTCGTCGAGCCCCGCCACCCCAAGGCGCAGCTGATCACGATCATCGCCCTGGCCGAGTACGCGGCGGCCGCCTTCTTCGGGGTGATCTTCGGCTTCCTCGTCGGTCTGATCAACATCGCCGGCTTCAGCGTGCAGAGCGCCCTCCAGGAGCTGCTCGCCCGCGCCGCGTGGCTGGGCCTGCTGGCCGTGGCCGGCTGGGCCATGTACAACGTCTGGCGCGGCCTCTTCCACGTGGCCAAGCCCAAACCCCAGCCCGGCATGTACGGCCAGCCGGCCTACGGCGTGCCCGGCACCTACCCCGGCCAGCCCGGCTACGGCCAGGCGCCCGGCCCCTACCACCCCGGCCAGCCGACCCAGCCCCAGCCCGGTCAGCCCCAGCCGACGTGGAACCAGCAGCCGCCCTCCCATGGCCAGCCGCCGGCTGGTTACGGCCAGCCTCCGGCGTGGGGGCAGCCGTCCTCCGGGCCTCCCGCCCCTGGCACGTATGGCGGCCCGCCCGTGTCCGGCGCTCCCGGCTCCTTCCCTCCGCCGAGCAGCGCCCCGCCGTCGCCCTTCAACCCGCCGGCCAGTGGTGGGCCGTCCTTCCCGCCACCGTCCAGCGGTGGGCCGTCCTTCCCGCCGCCGCCGCCGCCGGCGCCCGGCCAGGCCTTCGCCGAGCCGACCCAGGCGGTCCCGCGCCCCGGCCAGTCCCCGGGGTCCTACGGCCAGCCGACGTCATCCCCGCCGGCCCCGCAGTCTCCGGCCGCCCCCGACCCGTCCTCCGACGACCGCACTCAGATCGTCGGCAACGACCGCCCCGGCTTCGGCCCCGCCAACCAGGACCCGCCCCGCTCCTGACCACGGCGCCCAGGGCGCATCCGACAGACGAAACCGCGAGCCCGGCCGGAACCATCCGGCCGGGCTCGCGCCATCCCACGGCCTCCGCGCCGATCGCACGGCCGCCAGGCCTTTCAGAGGACCGTTGTCAGGATCACGATCAGAGGGGCCGCGCCCTGCAGCGCGACGCTTCGGAGGCGGGACCGGCGTGGGTCGGAGACGAACAGGACGATGGAGGCCAGGAACATGGCGGCGCACCCGAAGAGGGCCAGCGCCCGGCCGGTGGGCTCGTCGCCGGTGTGCAGGAGGATCACGCCGGCGATGGTGCCCGCGGCCAGGAAGAGGTTGTAGAAGCCCATGTTGAAGGCCCACGACCGGACCGCGTCGGCGTTCTCGGGGCGGACCAGGAAGGCGCGCTGCACGAAGGGCCGGCGGAACAGGACGCTTTCCAGCATGAAGAAGACGACGTGGAGCAAACCGGCGATGAGGGCGAAGACCTGTGCGACCGCGTTCATGACCACATCAGATCAGATACCACTCACGCAGAACGAAGGGTGCGCGGCGCCGTTCTGGCCGCGCCAGCGGCCTGGAGCCTCGCGCCCGGCCTCGGGGAGCCGGGAGCGACGGTCAGCACCACCCACCCGGCTACGACATCTAGATGTATCCGAGTTCGCCCAGTTCCTTGAGCTCGTCGACGATGTGTTTCACCTCTTGGGCGCGGTCGCGGGGGCAGACCAGCACCACGTCGGGCGTGTCCACGATGATCAGGTCGGTGACGCCGAGCGCGGCCACCAGGCGGCCGGAGTTCGGGACCACGACCAGGCCCTGGGTCTCGCGGAGGAGGACGCCGGGCTTGGCCAGGCTCTCCTTGCCCAGCACGACGTTGCCGTTGGTGTCGGCGGCCAGCACCTCGCCCAGGGTGTGGAAGTCGCCGACGTCGTTCCAGCCGAAGTCGCCGGGTACGGTGCCGACCCGGCCGACGGCGGCCGCGCCCTCCATCACGGCGTAGTCGACCGAGATGCGTGGGAGCGTGGGCCAGACCTCGCCGAGGACCTCCTCGCGGCGTGGCGTCTCCCAGTCCTGGGCGATGCGGCTGATGCCGGCGTGCAGTTGTGGCTGCTGGCGAGCCAGTTCGGCCAGGAAGACGTCGACCTGCCAGACGAACATGCCCGCGTTCCAGAGATAATTGCCCTGCTTGAGGTATGCCTCGGCGACCTCGTACGACGGCTTCTCCTTGAACTCCTCGACCCCGAGCACGGGCCCGTCGTCGACGACGGCGCCGCATTGGAGGTAGCCGTAGCCGGTCTCGGGGCGGGTCGGCGTGATGCCCAGCGTCATCAGCAAGCCCTGCCGGGCGCCGACCATCGCCTGCCGGACGACGTCGATGAAGCTCGGGTTGTCGGCGATCAGATGGTCGGCGGCGAACGAACCCATGATCGCCGAGGGGTCACGTCGCGCGATGACGGCGGCGGCCAGGGCGATCGCCGCACACGAGTCGCGTGGTGACGGCTCGACCAGGATGTTCTGCACCGGCACGGTGGTCAGTTGCCGGGACACCGCCGCGGCGTGCGAGACCCCGGTGACCACATAGATGTCGGCCGGCGGGACCAGCGGGGCCAGCCGGTCCACGGTGGCCTGGAGCAGTGACGCTTCGGTGCCGGTGAGCGGGTGGAGGAACTTGGGGTGACCGGCGCGCGACAGCGGCCACAGTCGGGTCCCGCTGCCTCCAGCCGGGATCACGGCGAAGAGGCCGTCACGTTGGTCGGTCATGCGCACCGATAGTAATGATGGTTGGTCATGACTGACTGGCCGACACCCGGTTCCACGTGTTGACGTGCACGTCGGCACTGGAGGCCCAGGTGAACTCCTTCGCACGGTCAGCGCCCGCCTTCGCCAGGGTCGTCCGGCGGGGCTCGTCCTGCAGGAGGTCGGCCAGGTCGGTGGCGATCCGATCAGGATCTTCCGTGGTGTACGCCACCGCGTCGCCGCCGACCTCGGGCAGGGACAGGCGGGGCGTGGTCAGCACCGGGGTGGCACAGGCCATCGCCTCGAGGATGGGCAGACCGAAGCCCTCGCCGAAGGACGGGTAGCAGGCCACCAGGGCGCCGCCGAGGAAGCCGGGCAGGTCGGCGTAGCGCAGGTAGCCGGGGCGGAGCAGCCGCAGGTGGGACGGCACCTCGGCCACCGCGCGGTCGATGTCGTCGTCGTGACCCTGCCCGCCGGCCAGCACCAGCGCGGGCGGGCGGGGCCAGTCGGCGACCGCGCGGGCCCAGCCGCGGATCAGGTTGGGCACGTTCTTGCGGGGCTCCTTGGCGCCGAGGAACGCGACGTAGCCGCTGTCGCTCAGGCCGAGCCGGGCCCGGACGCGAGCCTTCTCCTCACCGCTCGGCGCGTGGAAGGCGGCCGGGTCGACGCCGTGGTAGGCCACGTCGATGCGGGTCGGGTCGGCGTCGAGCAGCCGGATCAGCTCGTCGCGGGTGGCCTTGCTGGGCACGATCACCCGGGCGGCGCGGCGCAGCGAGGTCTTGATCGCGCTGCGGAAGAACGTGCGTTTGGTGTTCTCGTAGTGCTCGGGCTCGGTGAAGAACGTCGCGTCGTGGACGGTGACGGTCACCGGGCAGCCGGCGCGCAGCGGGCACGTGTAGAACGGCGAGTGGATCACCCTGGCGCCGACCTGCTGGGCGAGCAGCGGGAGGCCGGTCTGCTCCCACGCCAGCCGGGCCGGGCGGTGGGCGATCGCCGCGGGGCCGGCGATGACCTCGGCTGCGGAGAGCATGCGGCTGTAACGCTCCGCATCCGTCCGCTGGGCGATGACGACGAGATCAAGACGCTCCGGGGTGAGCCGGCCGAGCTCGCCGAGCAGTCCGTCGACGTATCTCCCGACACCTCCGCGATCGGCGGGGACGCTGGTGGCGTCGACGAGCACTCGTGGGGGGCGACCGGCGGTCACGAGGCAACTCCCAAATTTGTCGGCCAAATCACTCGCAAGAGTACGCCCGAAATGCATCACCCGGATGACGGCGGTGGCGCGTCGAGGCAACGGTATGGCCGTTCGGATGACAGCGTTGTCCACGGGTTGGTACGCGATGACGGAGAGTGACACCGCTATCGTCAATGTCGATGACCGACACCTTCTTGGCCGCGTTTGCCGACGCCGTCCGCCGCGATGCCACGGCCCCGCTGATCACCTACTACGACGACCACTCCGGCGAGCGCGTCGAGCTCTCCGGCGCGACGCTCGACAACTGGGTCTCGAAGACCGCGAATCTGCTGGTGGACGGGGTCGGTCTGGGCCAGGGCGACACGGTGGCCGTGGTGCTGCCACCGCATTGGCAGGCTGCGGCGATCACGCTGGGGGCGTTCACCGCCGGCCTGGCCGTCGACCTGGGGTCCGACCCACAACCCGTGGAGGCGGTTTTCACCTCGCTGGAGCTGACCGAGCGGGCGTCGGCCTGGCCGACGTCGGAACGTTACGTCACCGGGTTGCTACCGTTCGCGCTCGGTTTACACACCCCGCCGCCGGGTTTTGTCGACTATCCGACTGAGGTCCGGACGCACGGCGACCACTTCCGCCCGATTCAGCCGGTCCTGGCCAACGACGCCGCGCTGGCCGGTCCGATGGAGATGAGCCACGAAGACCTGGCCGAAGCGGCCACCGCCCGGGCCGAGGAGTTGGGCCTCAAGGCCGGCGACCGGGTGCTGGTCGACGCGTTCGCCCACCCCGACCCGCTGGACTGGCTGTTCGCGCCGATCCAGCGGGGCGCCACGGTCGTGCTCTGCGTCAACCTCGACCCGATCGGCGTCGACCACCGGATGACCACCGAGAAGTGCTCACTGCTGCTGTCGTGACCGGGCGAACTCCTCGAACTCCTGAAGGGACGCCGGGTTCACCAGCGCGCCCGCCGCGGCGGCCGACGACGCCGGCGTCCCGGTCAGGATCCGCTTGACCGGGACCTCCAGCTTCTTCGCGGACAGGGTGCGGGGCACCGCGCGTACCTGATGGATCTCGTCCGGGACGTGCCGCGGTGACAGCGCCGCACGCAGCTCGCGCCGGATCCGGCCGCGCAGCTCGTCGTCCAGCTCGAGGCCCTCGGCGAGCACCACGAAGAGCAGCAGCTCGTCGCCACGCTCGTCCAGGTGCACGACGACCGAGTCGGTGATCGCGTCGATGTTCTCCACCACCGAGTAGAACTCGGCCGTGCCCAGCCGGACGCCGCCCCGGTTCAGCGTCGCGTCCGAACGCCCGGTGATCACGCAGCTGCCGTCCGCGCCGATCGTGATCCAGTCGCCGTGCCGCCAGACGCCCGGGAAGACGTCGAAGTACGCCTCGCGGTAGCGGCTGCCGTCCGTGTCGCCCCAGAAGCCGACCGGCATGCTCGGCATCGGCGCGGTGATCACCAGCTCGCCCAGCTCGCCGATCACCGGATTGCCGGTCGGGTCGTACGCCTCGACCTTGGCCCCGAGCGCACGGCAGGAGATCACCCCCGACACCACGGGCAGCAGCGGCACCCCGCCGACGAAGCCGGTGCACACGTCGGTGCCGCCGGACAGCGACTGGAGCTGCAGATCCTTGCCGACGTGCTGGTACACCCAGTCGAAGCCCTCCGGCGGCAGCGGCGCCCCGGTCGAGCCGACGGCTTTGATCTGATTGGCCGGCACCTCGATTCCCGCCTTGCGACAGGCCATCAGAAAAGGCGCGGACGTCCCGAAATAGGTGACGTCCGGCAGCTCCCACAGGCTCGTCAACGCGGGGTACCCGGGATTGCCGTCGAACATCACGATCGCCGCGCCCACCGCCGGGGCGCTGACCAGGAAGTTCCACATCATCCAGCCGGTCGTGGTGAACCAGAAGAAGCGGTCCCCCGGGCCCAGGTCGTGATGCAGGGCCAACATCTTGAGGTGTTCCAGCAGGATGCCGCCGTGCCCGTGGACGATCGGTTTGGGCAGGCCGGTGGTGCCGGAGCTGTAGAGGACGTAGAGCGGGCTGTCGAAGGGCACCGCTTCGTACGCCATCGGTTCGTCTTTCTTCAGCTCCTCGAAATCGCCGCCGCCGTGCAGGTAGCCGATCGTCACCAGGTGTTCGACCGACGGCAGCGCGGCCCGGATCGCGGCCACCTCCTCGCGCCGGTCGATGTCCTTGTCGCCGTACCGGTAGCCGTCCACCGCGACCAGCACCTTCGGCTCGATCTGCCGCCAGCGGTCGGTGACGCTGCGGGTGCCGAACTCCGGGGCGCACGACGAGAAGACCGCGCCGAGGCTGGCCGTGGCCAGGAACAACACGTAGGTCTCGGGGATGTTCGGCGCATAAGCCGCAACTCGGTCACCCTTGCCCACGCCGAGACCTTTCAGCCCCGCCCGGACCCGCCGGACCTCCTCGCGCAACTGCCGGGCCGTGAGGGTGGTCGCGCTCCGGGTCTGCGAGTACGCCCAGACGACCGGATCGTCATCAGCCAGCCCCGGCATCCGCAGAACATGCTCGGCATAGTTCAGCGTCGCCCCCGGGAACCAGCGCGCCCCCGGCATATTTTGATCGCCCAGCGTGTCCGTCGGCTCGTCATGCGCCACGATCGCGAAGTAGTCCCAGATCGACCGCCAGAACCCCGGAAGATCCGACACCGACCACGCATAAAGGTCGCCGTAATCCGAAAAATCCAACCCAGGGTCGTCCCGCAGCCACCGAAGGTAATGCCCGATGCGAGCCGTTTCGCGTACGTCAGCCGGAGGACTCCACAACACCGCACCCGTCATGAGCTCACCTTAATGACAGTTAAGCGCAGTGGCCGCGACCTCCGGCGGCGGCAGTAGGTCGTGCACCCCGACGCCGAGGGCGCCGGCGATCAGGTGCATGTCGTTGATGTCGATGGGCTGGGTACCCGTGAGCCGGTAGGACACCCACGAGGGTGAGACGCCGAGCTGGGTGGCGAGCTGGCGGCCGCTCATCCGTCGGCGCCCCATGAGCGCGCGGATCTCTTCGGCGACCATCTGGCTGAGCGTCGCGGATCGCTCATCTGCCTGTGTCATACCGCCACGCTGACACCGTATCGATATCAAGTCAAGCCGAATGGACAACATTGGCCGAGCAAGCTTGACGACGTTGCGCTATTCGTGACACCGTAGCGGCATGCCCAACAACGAACCCCCCGCCGCAACGGCGTTGCGAGACGCCATTGCGGGCAAGGTGCGCGGTGCGCTGGCCGAGGCGAGCAAGACGCAGCGCGACCTGGGCGAGATTCTGAACCTTCCCCAGTCCGCCGTGCAGCTCCGGCTGTCCGGCCAGCGGCCCTTCCGCGCCGAGGAGCTTGGGTTGATCGCCCGCTGGCTGGGCGTCCCCATCGAGCAGTTCGTGCCCGCTGCGTCCTCGGCCGGTGCGGCATGACCGGCTCGCAGAAGCCGCCGCCGGACGCCCAGCCCCCGTCCCGGCCCCCGTCGACCCCGCCGAGCGCCCCGCGCAGGGCGGCGTCGCGGCCCCCTTCGGGCGCTCCGCCGCTCAAGCCGGCGAACCCGCACCGATCCACCGGCACCCGCATGTCCCAGCCCTCGCCTTCCGGGACCGCCATCCCTGGCGAGGGTGCGGGTGCCGGTCTGACGCCGGGCCAGTCGTCCCCCCGTGCGGCTGGCCCGGTCCAAAGCCCCGACCCCCGGTGTAACCCGCGCCGGTTGAGCGAAGCGACCAGCGCCGCCCTCGGCGGACTGCGTGGCGGTCGCCGGGGGTCGGCTGACTTCACCCTTCCCGCGACGCCTCGCCCGCCGGAGTTCGCGATCGGCACGTCGCGCCGGGCGTTCGCCTACGCCCTGAACGAGTCGCTCGATCGGCGGTCGCGATGAGCGACTTCACCGAGGACCAGCGCGTGGCGCTGTCGGACCTCATGCGGGGCCAGCTGGCCCGGATCAACGCCGAGATCGCCCGCCTGTTCGAGCAGCGGGACGCCACGACCGCGTGGCTGGCCGAGCACGGCACGTCGGCCGAGCGGTGCGGCGACTGCCAGCGGCCGATCGACGCGCACGCCAACTTCTGCCCGCAGTTCCGGTGGCCGTCATGACCGCCGGGCTGCTGATCACCGGGTACCTCGCCATCGGCGCGGTCATCGCCGCCGTCATGTTCTGGGCGACCGCGAAGGGCATCCAGCACCGCAACGACAGCGCCGAGGTCGAGCAGGTGATGTCGGGCATGGAGCGCGACGTCTCCCGGATCCCCGGCGGCGTGCCGGGGGCGCTGGTGATGACCGTGCTGCTCTGGCCGCTGCTGATCGCCATGGCCGCCGGGAAGAAGCGGTGATCCCGATGAGCGCCCTGAAGAGCATGGCCGCCGAGGCGACCCCGCACGGCCGCCTGCTCACGTCCGGCGAGGTCGGCGCGCTGTACCGGGTCGAGGCGAAGACGGTGTCGCGCTGGGCGGCGGCCGGGCTGCTCCCGTGGGTCAAGACCCCGGGCGGCCAGTACCGGTTCCCGGAGGCCGCCGTGCTCGTCGGCCTGGCCGGCCGGTGAGGAAGTTGTCCGGGCCGATCTCCGATCGGGTGCGGCGGATCTTCACCGACCCGCGCGACCCGGCCTGGAACCCGCCCCGCGGCGACCCGGCGTACCAGCCGGTCCCGAAGGGCGTGGCCGGCCACCAGCTCGGCGGGCGCAAGCCCAAGACGTAAGAGAGCGGGCCGCCTGTCCGCGACCCGCTCACCAGCTCCCAACAAGCACTCGACGAGAGGCAGGAGCCAGATGACCACCGTAACCCAGACCCAGGAGCACCGGCACGTCGGCGGCAGCGTCGGCGGCAAGGGCGACAACGACGCCGAGTGCGCGTGCGGCACCACCTTCAGCGGCTTCGACACGCACGCCCAGGCGATGCGGGCGCTGGACGCGCACATCGCCGACGAGGCTCGCACGCTCGACCCATGGGCGGTGCTCGCCGCCGAGCTGACCAACATCGCCACCGACCTCGCCGCGCTGGCCGGGTCCGGCCTGCCGATCGCGAGCGTGACGCTGTACATGCAGCCGGGCAACGGCGAGGACGACGAGCTGACCGTTCGCACCGTCGACGCCATGGGGCAGATGCTGTTTGACCGCGACGGCGAGCCGCGCAAGATGGGCAACAACAGGACCCACTACGACGTCAGCGGCATGCGTGGCCGCATCGACGTGAGCGCCTTCAACTCGGTCTCCACCGAGTGGGTCGAGCGGCAGAAGCACGTCGACGAGCTGGCCGAGCTGAAGGCCAGGGTCGCCGCCGCCGAGGCCGACGCGAAGCGCCTGCGCGACCAGCTCGCGGCGGCGCAGGGCCCGAAGGTGTTCACCGCTGTCGACCCCGCCCCCTACGCCCAGCAGAAGCAGCTCATCGAGTGGCAGGCGCGGTACGCCCGGTCCGGTCACCCCGCCTCGCCCGACCTCATCGCCGCCGCGATCGCGGCGGACGAGGCCGACGCGTACGCCGAGGACGAGGACCGCGACGGGATCGGCGTGTTCAGCGCCGACGCCAGCCAGCACGACCGCACCCCCTGAGCTTCCGGTCCGGCGACGGATGCGGCCGCCGGACCGATCCCGCCGGACCACCCTCCGAGGTCCGGCATCAGCCCGGGGCGCGGACTTCGAGCACCCGCGCCCCGGGCCACCCCCGAACGCCATACGCAGCAACGGATTAAAGGACATAGAGCATGACCACCACGATGGACCGGCCGACCGGGGACATCCCCGTCATCGCGCCGATGGACCTGACCCGGGTCATCCCGGCCGCCACGATCGCCCGCGTCGTCTACACCGGCAAGCACCGCGAGGACGGCGGCGGTATCCCGGCCCCCGTCCTGACCGCCTGGCTGCGCAACGAGCGGCTCACGGCCGCCGAGCAGTTGCGGGCCGACACGGCCGCCTTCATCGAGCGCCTGCGCGCCGAGGCGGTGACCGTCTGATGGGCACACGCGGCTTCATCACCTTCGTCGTCGATGGCGAGGAGAAGACCACCTACAACCACTGCGACTCGTACCCCGATGGCCTCGGTGTCAACGTGCTGAACTTCCTGCCGGGATCCATGATCGGCCTGACCGCCGCGCGCGAGAAGGCGGCGGTCTTGAAGCTGGTCACGGACGAGGTGCCGCCGACCGAGGATCAGCAGAAAGCGCTGAAGCGCTACGCCAGGACGGGCGTCGGCCGCCAGTCCCGCGACGACTGGTACTGCCTGCTGCGCGAGACGCAGGGCAATCCGAGGGCGATCCTCGACGCGGGCTACATGCTCGACGCCAAGGACTTCCCGACCGATTCCCTGTTCGCCGAGTACGGCTACGTCATCGACTTCGACCGAGAGGTCTTCGAGGCGTACGAGGGGTTCCAACATTCGCCGCACCAGAAGGGCCGGTTCGCCGACCGCGAGCCGAAGCAGAACGCCAGCGGCACCTACTACCCGGTCGCCCTCGTTGCGTCATGGCCGCTCGGCGCGCTGCCGACCCACGAGGAGTTCCTCGCCGTGTTCGAGGACGGTGACGAGTCATGACGCTGCACGACCACAACCTGCGCCGCGCGTTCGGCGACCGCTGCCAGCACGGCGTCCAGTTCCTCAACGAGTGCGACGACTGCCCCGGCGGCTGGCAGCCCGACCCGGTCGACCAGGCCATCGAGGCGGCGGGCTGGGTCAACCGCAACGGGCCCGACTACCACCGGGCCGTCCACCCCCGCCGGATCGGCGGCCGGTTCCACTGGGACATCGCCGACCACTCCATCTCCCCCCACCTGCCGGCCGCGAAGGGCCGGGCCTGGACGCGGCGCGGTGCGTGGCGGCAGCTGGAGCGCGCGTACCAGGCGCTGCTGCGCGGCGACAAGACCGAAGCGACCGGCCTGCGTGACCGGCGCGGCGACGGGCTGGTGCCGTGATGATCCCGCTGGCCAACGCGCACAGCGCGCACGTCGCGGACCTGGTCGCCAAGCCCTGCACCGACGAGCTGGCCGCCGTCCTGGAGCGGCAGATCTCCGACACCCTGCACGTCCTCGTCCACCCCGTCGTCGACCCGTTCGGCGTCGTCAACCTGTGGCCCGAGGGCATCGTCCCCATCGAGGCGGAGGTCAAAGCCATGAAGGCGTTCCGTGACGCCACCGACTCGCCTCTCGCCTGGCGCGCGCCGGCGTCCGAGGTCATCTGGACCGCGTCGTGACCGCCGCGAAGGTCGCCGACCAGTACGAGGTCGCCATCGAGAGGCTGCGCGCGCTGGCCTGCAAGTCCGGGCGTAGCTGGTCGGTCGCCTGCATGGTCTCCGAGTGCAGGGTGCCGATCGTCGGGTTCCGCAACGCCGACGCCGCCCTGCGCGGGGCGCTCGGCCACCTGATGTGGCACGTGCACGGCAAACCCACCTGCCGCGACTGTGGCGCGTGGCTGAGCCACCGGACCGCCCGGCGCTGCCGCAAGGGCCAGTGCGAGGCGACGTCGTGAGCGCCTACCGCACGCCCGACGAGGACCTCGCCCAGGCCGCACACCGCGCCCGGATTCGGCTCATCCTCGACCGCGTCATCCACGACGGCGCGATGTGCATGGTGGCCATAAAGCTCGACGAGTCGCAGGCCACCGTCGATCAGTGGACCGACTCCGTCTGGAACGTGCTGCGTGACGAGCTGATCGACGACCGGCCCGACGAGCAATACGGCACCGGCCGGTCGCTCCGCATCGACGACCGCCTCGCCGCGATCGTCATGCTGCTCGAAGAGCCGATGCAGGCCGAGGCCAGGCGCACGCTGGCCGGCCTGCGGGCGGTGGCCGAGTGAGCGCCGTCGACGACGGGGTGGCCGTGGCCAAGCTGCTCGCCGACCTGGGCGACACGGCCGACGCCTACGCGGATGCGTTGCGAGCCAAGGAGATCAAGGGCCAGCGGAACAAGTCCCGGTGCTGCCCGATCGCCCGGTACATCGCTGCGGCGATGCCCAACCTCTACAACGTCACCGTCATCCGGAAGCGGCTCTACTTCCTGGTCGCCAACTCGCCGATCAGCGCGCGGGTCTGGGTGCCCATGCCGGTGGCTGCCGAGCAGTTCACCCACCGCTTCGACGAGGGCGTCTACCTCGACCTGGTTGAGGTGGCGTGAGCGAGCAGCAGACCCAGCGCCGCGTCACCCCCACCGCGGTACGCGTGCTCCCCGCCGACGCCGACCGCGAGCTGTGGCTGGCCGAACGCCGTCGCGGCATCGGCAGCAGCGACGTCGCCGCCATCCTCGGGGCCGCCGACTACGCCACCGCCGTCCACGTCTACCGCGACAAGCGCGGCCAGCTCGTCGACGACGCCGGAGAAGCCGCGATGTGGGGCCACCTCCTCGAGGACGTGGTCGCCCGCGAGTGGGCGCGCCGGCAGAAGTCCGTCATCCAGCGTGTCGGCCTGGTCGCCAACGCCGACACGCCCTGGATGATGACCACCCTCGACCGGCTCGTCCTCGAATGCCCGATGGACCGCTCGGTCAGCAAGCGGTGCGCGCTGGAAGTGAAGTGCCGCAGCGCTTTCAAGGCGCACCGCTGGCACGCGGACATCCCCGACGACGTGCTGGCCCAGACGGCGTGGCAGCGACTGGTCACCGGCTTCGACCACATCCACGTCGCCGTGCTCATCGGCGGCAACGAGATGAAGCTGGCCACCGCGTTCGCCGATCCCAAGGTCGACGACTACGTGCTCACCCAGGTCCGCCGGTTTCGCGACGAGCACCTGCTCCCCGGGGTCGAACCCGACTGGGACCTGACCAAGGCTCAGGCGCTCATCGACATGGACTCCCTGATGAACTCCGACCGGGTCGGCGAGATCGACCTGTCCGACGTCGGCGAGGTCATCGAGTACGCCGCCCGGTCCGCGGCGAAGAGCCGCGCGGAGAAGGCGCTCAAGGAGTCCTCGGCGACCCTGCGCCGGCTGGCCAACGGGGCGTTGACGGTCACGTTCGGCGGGGAGCTGGCCTACGAGTACGGGCCGGTGACCAAGTCCAGCTGCGACCTGGAGCGGCTGGCCGACCGCTGGCCGGAGGCATACGCGGACTGCGTCACCTCGAAGACCCACTACGCGATCCGACTGGCGAAGGAGTTCAAGCAGTGAGCCTCCGTGAGCAGGCCGCCCGGGCGGCCGATCCCAACTGGCCGGCCGAGGCCGAGCCCGGCGCTGCGGCGGTCGAGCGGCCGACCATCGTCAGCCCGCCACTGGAGGACGTGTCATACGACGGCCGGGCGATCATCGACGCCGCGGTCGTCCCCGTTCACGTCGCCTGGGCTCGCGTGATGGCCGACGTCCAGTCGATCGGCAAGAGTGACCGGCGCGACGACCCGGGCGGCCACTACAACTTCCGCGGCGTCGACCGCGTCGTGAACGCCGTCGGCCCGGCGCTACGCCGGCACGGCGTGGACGTCCTTCCGGTCCGGGTCTACGACGTCGAGTACCGGGAGGCGCGAACCGCCAAGGGCAATGTCATGC
Organism: Actinoplanes sp. NPDC051470; assembly: GCF_040682035.1. Taxonomy (NCBI): domain Bacteria; kingdom Bacillati; phylum Actinomycetota; class Actinomycetes; order Micromonosporales; family Micromonosporaceae; genus Actinoplanes; species Actinoplanes sp. NPDC051470. Next base: position 86,916 of record NZ_JBFBAA010000014.1, on the reverse strand, counting down.
AGGACTGTTCGCTGAAGGTGAAGTGGATGGTTGTCGGTCCGGCAGGCGACACGTTCCCGGAGCTGCTGGAGTCTGCCGGGCAGGCCACCGACACGCAGGACAAAGCGACGTCGAAGGCGACCTCGGTAGCGCAGCGGGTGCTGTTCCTGACGGCGCTGCACATCCCGACCGACAACCCGGACGTCGACCGCGGCCACGAACGTGGGAGCGCCCCAGCGCCGAAAGCGTCGGACTACCGCGACGAGATCGCCGACCCGCGCACCAGCCTGGGCCGGCTGCGGCAGGTCTCCGGCGAGCTGCGCCAGCACCAGCTGGCCAACGCCATCGTCACCAACGAGGTGGGCGACGACGAGTCGCTGTGGGACATGTACTCGCGGGTCGTCCGGGAGCGTCGCGGCGCGGGGGCAGAGCAGTGATCTCCGCCGCCCGCGCCGCGACGCTGGCCGGCCGCCTGAAGGCGCTCGCCGACCCGGCCCGCGTGCAGCTGCTCGCCCTCATCGCGGCCGAGCCCGACGTCACCCAGATCGGCGCGCACGAGAAGCTGGCCCGCCTGTCGCAGCCAACCGTGTCGTACCACCTCCAGGTGCTGCGCTACGCGGGCCTGATCACGGTGACCCGCGATGGCGGGAAGGGCGCGGCCCGACTGAACCGGCACGTGGTCGACGAGGACGGCGCGGCCGACCTGGCCGACGCGATCCGGGGGCTGGCGTCATGAGCGCCCACGCGACGGCGAGGCCGGGCACGCCGCTGACCCTGCGGGAGCGCGAGTGCCTGTCGCTGGCGGCCGAGGGCCTGACGAACGCGGAGATCGCCGGGCGGCTGTTCGTCAGCGTCGACACGGTGCGCACCCACCTGTTCGGCGCGTACCGCCGCCTCGGCGCGGTCAACCGGGCCAACGCCGTCTTCCTGGCGCTCAAGCAGGGCGTGATCCAGTGACCGGCCTCGGTGGCCTGACCGTCGTCGGCCTCGACCTGTCGCCGACGGCCGGCATCGCGCAGACCCACGCGTCGAACAGCGAGCCGCGCCTGTCGGTGCAGTCGGTCAACGCCGCCGGGCGGCCGCTGCACATCCAGGCCGACACGCTCCAGCGCGCGGTCATGCAGGCGTGCAAGGTCCGCCCGGACGTCGTGGTCATCGAGGGCACGTTCTCCCGGCCGGGCGGCTCGGACTACCAGATGCACCACATCCGGGCCTGCGTCACCCAGTGGCTGTTCCGCCAGGGCATCCCGTACGCCGACGTCCAGCCTTCGACGCTGAAGGTCTGGGCGACCGGCTCGGGCGCGACCCGGGGCGAGAACAAGGTCACCAAGGACAAGGTCTGCGCCGGCGTTGTCGCCATGTACGGGCGGTTCCTGCACATCAACCCGCGCGACGACGACGCCTGTGACGCGGTCGCCGCGCTGACCCTCGGCCTGGCCGCCTACGGACAGCCGCTGACCGAGGTCCCCGACACCCACAGCCGCGCCATCCGCGCGGTCACCTGGCCCACGCTCGGAGGCACTCAATGACCGACCCCACCAACCCGCTGGCCGGGATCGACGCCGTGATGGCCGAGATCCGGCGTACGCAAGAGGCCGCCGACCGCGCCCTTGCACCTGTTCGCGAGCTGCAAGAGGAGATCCGGCGGACGATCGCGCCCATCCTCGCGATGGCCGAGCAGGCTTCCCGCGCCGCTGCCGCCGTTGGTTTCGGCATGCCCGCGACGAAGCGCCTCTGGGAAATCGACCACCCGTACTACGGGGCCGACGGCTACACCACTCACTGCGAGTCGTTCGCTGACCTCCGGCACTCGGTCGACAGGATCGACGAGGACATGAACCACGTCTACCGCTGGGACTGGGAGGACGACTCGCAGCCTCATCGCGAGGACCTGTTCCTCGAGGGCGAGCCGCGGGACAAGCAGAAGTTCAGGGTCTTCATGGTCCTACCGCGCAAGTCGACGTTCATCGAGTTCGTCTGCCCAGTCACCCATGACGACGAGCCTGCCGTCTTGGAGTGGCTGCGCTCGGACCGCGTGCTCGGCGCGATGCGCCGGATGTGGGAGCCGGTGCTCGGCGACCCGACGGGCGGTGCGTAATGCCGCTGTTCAACCGCAAGCCCCGCCCGAACGCCGCCCGCCTCACCCCGCTCGACCCAGGCATCGAGGACACCCGCGAGGCCCGCGAGCTGGAGCACGCCGCCCGGCACCGCGAGGCCGTCCGCCTGGTCAACACCGCCCTCGCCGGTCAGGCCGGGCTGTTCCCCGAGGACCGCAACGGCGACCTGGTCGACCTGTGCCTGGAGCTGCGGTCGGTGCTCGCCCCGACGCCGGTCGGCTCCCGCGTCATCAAGGAGCTGCCTCCGCTGCTGCGCCCCGGCGCGCCCGTCGTCGTCCCCGGGAGGTCGTCGTGAACGCCTGGAAGCTGCTCTGGGAGCTGGTCAAGCACGTGCTGCACAGGCGCGGCCATGACGAGGTGCTCGTGTCGGTCGACATGGGCGACGGCATCCTCGTGTCCGGCGAGGTGACCGGCTTCGACTGGGCCGGGGATGACGACGCGTTCTGCGTCATCCGGGTCGCCGCAGGCGTGGCCGAAGAGGTCTACGAGGTGCTGGATGAGGTGCCCTCGTGAACGCCACCGCCATCGTCGAGCGGATGACCCCGCAGGACGCGCAGATCCTCGCCGAGTACGGCGCGGGCACCACGATGCGCACCATCGCGAAGAAGCTGGCCATCAGCCTCGACGACGTGACCGAGGTCGTCCGCGACCTCGCCAGCACCAACCGCGGCACGGCCACCGCGCTGGCGCTGGCCTGGCAGGAGACGCCGAAGGCCAAGGCATGGAAGGCCGAGCAGGCGAAGGTGGCCGAGGAGACGGTGGTCGCCGCGCTCGACAAGCCCGCGCCGGCACCGAAGCCGAAGCCCGCAAAGCCGGAAACCGTTGCCCTGTCTACTCCGGATAAGCCTCCGGCCGTCCCCGAGCTGGTCGACACGCGGGAGTGCTTCCACGGGCCGGAGTGCTCGGGCAGCGGCCCGGAGTGCGCGCCCATCGAGGTGGAGGACGCGCTGCTTGCCGCTCGCGAGGGCCACCAGGCGGCACTCGCCGAGATGGACGAGATGCGCGAGCAGCGCGATGCCGCCCGGGAGGCCCTGCGCCGTCTCGACGAGGCGGCCGGGCGCGACATCGGCAAGGAGAACGAGCCCCTCCTCGACCGCATCGCCGACCTGAAGCGCGGACGCGAGGAGGCCACCGAGCGGGCGCTCGAACTGGCCAAGCGGGTCGCCGAACTGGAGTCGCTGCCGCGGCCGGAGAATCCGATCGACGACGCGCGCGACACCGGCGACCCGGCCCTGCTCGACCTCGCCGACAACATCCGCGGCCAGCTGGCCGGGCTACGCGTACGTGTCGGGCAGTGGCGCGCCGAGGCCCCGCTGCGTGAGGAGCTGGCCCGCATCGAGGCCCGCGCCGCCGAGATCCGGACCCAGCTCGGGGCGACGTCGTGAGCCGGGACCGGGAGATCTTCCTGCCGATCAGGGATCCCCGCTTCCTGCCGCATCCCGCGACCGCCGGAGAGCTCCGCCTTGTCGGCGAGCTCGGCTCCGCGCTGTCCCGGCTCACCGTGCTGGAGAAACGGTGCGCCGAGCTGGAGCAGGTCGAGGCGCAGCGCGACAGGTTCATCGCGGCGGCCGACAAGCTGCACGACGAGTGGCTCGACCTCAAGGCCGAGGTCGCCCAGGCCGTTGGCCTTGCGGGCGACTACGCGAGGGAACGCGACGCGGCCTGCGCCGAGCTGGCCAGCGCCCGACAGGAGATCGCCCGCGTCACCCGCATGCACTACGAGCTGGCGGCCCGGTACGCCGACCCGGGAGGCAGCTGACCCACCGACCGCCGCCGAGCGCCCGACAGGGCGCCGCCTCCCTTCCGACATGGGGCAGCTGGAAGCGCGGGTTCGAGTCCCGCCGGCGGCACGCAAGGCAACGACCCATCGAACAAGGAGCACCGACCGCATGAGCGACATCACGGTCAACCTGTCCGGCACCTGGTCGGCCAAACAGCGCAGCAACAATGGCCTGGACCTCGTCGCGGGCTACATCCGGCAGCAGTGGAAGGCGGGGCACCAGGTCCCCCGCATCCCCTGCCTGACGTACGTCGAGTACCACGAGTGGAAGGAGCCCATCTCCGGCCAGGTCCTCGTGGTCGCCGTCCCGGTGATCGAGCCCTGCGTCGAGGCGGACGGCAGAGACCCGTTCGGCCACGGCGCTCGGGCGATGGAGGCGCTCGACCAGCTCCGCAAGCAGCGCGGCAAGGGCTCCGTCGAGGACGTCCCGTCGCGGGCGGCGGGCGAGGTCGAGGGCCAGGGCGCGTTCGACTTCGGCGACCCCGACGAGGAGCCGGCCGACACGAACGCCTCGGGTGAGCCGGTGCCGCCGGCGTCCGCCGAGGAGGAGCTGGCCGAGCGCCGCGAGGCGCAGCAGCGCGAGGCGGGCATCGACGGCTCGGTTCCGCCCGCCGCGTTCTCCGGCGGTGCCGCGTGACGCCGGAGCAGCTGATCGCGGCCGCCGAGGCCAAGGTGGTCGACGCCGAGCGCAACCTGGCCGGGTGCGCCAGATCGCTGGAGGCGCACCGGGCGCGTGCGGGCGGCGTGCCCAACGTCGAGGTCATCGCGCTGGCCCAGACCCAGGCCATGGTCGCCCAGGCGTACGCCACGCTCGCAATGGCCAAGACGGCCCGGGAGATGTTGGCCGTCCCGCAACCGGCCCCCGAGGCGGGTGATCCGGAGTGACCACCGTCGACCCCTGGGCGGTGGCCGCCGCCGAGCAGCTGTTCCTCAACCTGCTCCATACCGCCGAGCCCAGCCGCGCCGTGAAACGCCGCGACACCGGCAACCCGGTCCGGGCCCTCTACTTCCGCGCCGACCGCTCCAACCGGGCCCAGGTCGAGGCCTGGCTGTGCGACGCCATCCTGTACAGCCGCGGCGACGGGTACGCGTTCGCCGGGCAGCTCGGCGAGATCTGGATCGGCCCCGGCGAGTACCTGGTCGAGGAGTACGGCCACTTCATGGCGTTCCGGCCGGACGAGTTCTTCGCCCAGTTCGCGGCCGGTGAGCCGTGAACGCCAAGGGCTGGCGCACCCAGGACCGGGCCGGGCAGCGCTCGAACCAAGACCGGGCCGAGATGACGGTGCCGGAGACGATCCGCGTTCTGGGCGGCCCGGCGGAAGGCGGCACGGTGACGACGCGCCGGAACGTCGACCCTGAGGCCGCACACCTTCGCGCCCGCCTCGGCAAGCTGACCCGCGACGGCAACAAGGCGGAAGCCGCCCAGGTGCGTACGCAACTCGACCGCGCCGTACGCATGGCCGCGCTTCGCAGGGCGGTCGGCGACGCACCACCGCTCACATACAACGAGTTCAACGCCTTCGTCGAGCTGCTTGCCTCCAGGAGGCAGCCGTGACCCGCAACGACCTCGTGGTGCTGTGTGGCCGCCTCCGCGCCGCCCTGGTCGCGGCCGAGGCGGCCCTGGCCGCTTTTGATCGTGTGTGCTTCACCTGCCACCGCCCCGCCCGAGACATGGCCCAGGGCACCGACGGCGAATGGCGCGGCTCGCAGTGCGCCAAGGACTACGAGGCGAGCGCCGGCGTCCAGCTCCCCATCGCGGGAGGTGGCTCGTGAGCGCGGTGCCGGGGCACACGCGGTGCGAGGGCTGCGGAAAGGTGTCGTTCGTCAGCCGCAAGGACGCCCGTCGCGGGGCGAGGCGCGCGGTCGACGGCGAGCGCCCCCGCGCCTACCGCTGCCCGACGTCGCCGTACTGGCACCTCGGTCACCTTCCGGAGGACGTCCGCCGGGGCGTCATCGACCGCGAGGAGTACGTGGAGAAGCTTGACGGCCGACGGACACCCGGTGCGACCGGCGGTGCCCCGTGACCGCTTGTCTCGTGACTATGTGGAATCCGGGCGACACGGTCACCGTCGCGCCCCACAAGCTGCCCGTCGGCATGCGCTGCGGACGGTGGACCGGTGTGCTGCTCTACCGCTGCCGGGGTGCCGAAACCCAGTGGTGCGTGCAGGAGATCGGCCTCGTCGACGGGCAGTGGCGGCGGCGGATGGCCACCAACGTCGACGAGCGGCACCTCACTCCGTGGCCGGTCCAGCTCGACCTGTTCGGCATGCCGGTCGGTGCCTCGTGACTCAGCACCGGCGCGAGATCCACCCCGCCGTCATGGCCGCGTACGGCGTCGTCGACCACGCGCTGTGGATCGAGGCCGTCACCACCCACGGCGTCGTCGGCCGCTGCGCCGGCCAGAACGGGGCCGACTGCAACGGGCAGATGCGCGGCGGCGAGCCGGAGCAGCACCACGGCCGGTGGCACTACCCGGCCCGGTGCAACGCCTGCGGGCGCGAGGTCGAGGGCATGGGCCCACGCCTGGAAAAGGCGGGGTGATCGCTATGCGGAATTAGCGAGAGGGGCCGGTCGGGGAATGCACAAATAGAAGGTGGCGAGTGACCCAGAACATAGGCGGAATTGGCGCGTCGGACGATCTTGGTCCCGGCGCGCTGAGACAATTGTGGGAATTGAACAAGCGGGCCAGACAGGTGCGGCTAACACCCGTCCGGCCCTTGGTCCCCATCCGTCTCGCCGGAAGGTCCCCGCTGGTCATGCTCGCATGCCCGCACGCCATGTCGTGTGCCATCCCCCACGTGTCGCCCGCCACCACTCGTTCTGGTGGTGCGAAATGAGCGCTGAAGAGCAGCCATTCGAGAGCGCCGATACACGTGGTCACAAGATGCTCGGCTACTGGAACTCGTTCGTGCGCCGGGCGCGTATCGGGCGGCAGCTCAAGCACGCCGCGCTCACGATCAGCTCGTACGCCAACAATGACGGCACCAGCATCAAATGCGGGGTGTCCCGGCTCGCCGCCGACTGCGAGGTCGGCTACAGCACGGCCCGCCGCTACCTGGCCTGGCTACGCGAGGTCGGCCTGATCGAGCTGGTGGCCCCCGGCAGCCGTGCGGCGAAGCGCGCCGACGAGTACCGGCTGATCGTCGCCCCGGCCGCCCTGACTCAGCTCGACGTCCCCGACGAGGCCGAATACCGGAAGATGATCGAGGGTGGGAACGAGGCCAATCAGGCGTCACAGAAAGCGCGCCGGATGCGCAATCAGCGCTCACCCATAGCGAGCGCTGACGCTATGGATCATGCCGAGAGTTCAGCGCTCACTCAGGCGAGCGCTGATACCGAGATTCAGCGCTCATTTTCGCCGAATTCAGCGCTCACTCTAGATGAGCCCCTACCTCTCAAGGTCACCTCCCAGTTAAAGGCACCTCCCACTGGGGGCGCGCCGCCCCCAGACCCCCGACGGCCCGAGCCCCCTCCTTCGTCGGGTTCTCGGCTCGGAGCGGAACCGGAAATCTCAGCGGCCCATCACCCAGCCCAAGACCTACAGCGCAACTCACGACCGCACGCGAGCGCCCGCGCGCCCGCCGCCTCGTTCGCCCCCGTCGTCGACTTCTTCACCAGGGAGGTCTCATGAGCTGCCGACGCACCTGCATCCAGCCCAGCCCCACCAACGCCCACTGCGGCGCGTGCCACGTCACCTTCGGGGCCATCACCAGCTTCGACCGGCACCGGCGCGGCGGGGAGTGCATCGACCCCCGCGAGATCGGCCTGAACCGCGACCACAACGGCATCTGGCGCATGGCCAGTGCACCCGCCGACGCCCGGTGGGGTGCCCGATGATCACCATCCTGAGCCGCCGGCACGCGGCCCTCGTCTTCCAGCACCTGCGCACCGACCGAGGCCTCACCCGCCGCGACGTCGCCGCCCGGCTCTTCCTCACCGCCAAGACCGTCGGCGACCGCGAGCGCCAGATCCGCACGATCATCCCGGACGAGGCCATCGACCACGCCCACGTGCTCGGCTTCGACCTGGCCCTCGTGCCGCAGCGCCACGCCGGCGCACGGCCGACCGGAACGGGGTGGCCGGCGTGAAGCGCCCATGGCTCTGCCGCATCGGCTGGCACAAGCAGGTCCCGTCCGTGCCCGACCCGGTCCACGGCCCGCGCTACTGGCGCACCGAGTGCCCACGATGCGGGGCGCTGTGGGCGTTCACGCTCGGCCCGTTCCTCGTCGCCCGCCGCTGGTTCGGCACACGCATCGCACGCCCGGGAGATCGCTCATGACCGACAAGACGCTGGCCGACCTGATCGTCGAGCACGGGCCGTACAAGCCGGGCGGCGTCATCCCGCACGCGCTCGGCGGCATGCTCCAGGCCGGCCCGATGAACGCCCTGCGCGACGAGCTGATCGAGGGGCGGGAGGCCAAGGCCCGGCTCGACCGGCTGCTCGGCGTGGCCTACCCGCACCGCTGCCCCGGCTGCGGGAACCACTTCACCACGGCCGTCGCCGCCACCAGCTGCGACAACGAGCACCGCGCCCACGCCGCACGCCTCCGGCCGCGAGGTGACGCATGAGCGGCCAGGAATGCGAGCGCTGCCAGGCACTGCGCGACGAGGTCAAGTTCTGGCGCGAGCAGCAGAAGCTCGCCGCCGACATGGTCGCCGGGCTGGCCGACCTCAACGACCACGACCAGCGCGTGGCCTCGCTGCGCAAGCTGCTCCGGGGTGAGCGCGAACGACGCCACAAGGTCGAGCGCGAAGCCACCGTGCTCGCGTACAAGCTCGCCGAGGCGACCGGGACGCTGCCGTGACGGCCCCGACGTGCGCGGTCTGCGGGCAGCCGCTCGCCGACGGCGCGTACGCCTGCGTGCGCTGCACCGACCGGGCCGGGCACGCCCTGGCCGACATCGCCGACATGGCCGGGGCGGCCCGGGACATCGCGACCGGGCAGGCGCGGCACTCACGCGGCGGGGGCAGCGGCAAGCCCGGCTCGTCCCTGCCGTTCGACCTGGGCGCAACCGCGCGTCTCGATGCCGTTCAGGCGTCGATGACCACGTGGGCACGCCACATCGCCGAGACCCGAGGAGTGGGGATCCCCCATGCATGACCCGTCGACCCTGCTGTTCGACGTCCGCCCGCTCCGCCTCGACATCTGGCACGACGAACCCGACGGTCACGACTCGGGCACCGTCTGCGGCCACATCCCGATGCCGGTCGGCGCACGCCTGCTGTGGGCCGTGCGCCACGCCCGGCACCTGCACTACCGGTTCTGGCCCTACCTGAAGGTCCGGCGCTGGATCAAGGACCGGTGCGCCGAGTGCGGTCGCGGCTTCCTGTGGAAGGACTCCCGTAGCGGCTACATGGGCTCCGGCGAGGTCTACCACTCCCAGTGCATGACCGTCCGCAGCCTGCGCGGCCAGCTTGACGACCTGACCGCGCTGGTGCGCTTCCAGGCCGATCCGAACACGAAGTGGCGTGCCGAGTACCGGCTGGAGCTGCTCGCCAAGCGCGAGGCCGGGTACGACGGATGACCGACCCGATCGTGGTCGCCGCGCGGTTCATCGCCGACAACCTGGAGTGGCTCCGCCATCGCCCCGAAGCGGCCGAGGTGCTCGCCGACGTGGACGCGGCGCTGCGGGTCGTGCGGGGGCTCGCGCGGGGGCCGGCCGAGCAGAAGTACCTCGGGCCGTGCGGCGCTCTCGTGCTCACGCCCGAGCCGTGGGAACCCGGCACGCCCTCAAGCGCCACCTGCGAGGGCGACGTGTATGCGCCGCGCGGGGGCTCACGTGGACGCTGCCGCCTCTGTGGGGCCGAGGTGGCATCCAGGGAGCGGGAGGCGTGGCTGGACGGCAGGGTGCGGCAGGAGGCGTTCCGCGCCTACGAGATCGCCGACGCCTACGGGCTGCGAGAGAACACCATCCGCGTCCACGCCCACCGCGGCCAGCTCAAGAGCTACTGGCGCACCGAGACAGGCATCGTCGCCGACTGGCCGCCGCCCGAAGGCGAGAAGCACGACCGCCTGCACTACCTCGGCGACGTCCTCGACATGGCCGCCGCCGAGGCTGCACGACGGGAGGAAGCACGGGCCAAGCGGGCACGCCGCGCAGCCACACAGGAGAGCGAGGACGCAGCCTGAGCGCGTGTCGCATCACGCCTGCTTGACGGACTTGATCAGCCGTGTAACGCTGTGACGCAGCGCTACAGCTGTAGCCAGACCTCGACCAGCCCCGGCCATTGAGCCGGGGCTTCGTCGTATCCGGGGGTGGTCATGAGACCCGGGCGCACCACAACCGAGCGGGGCTACGGCCACGCCCACCAGCAGGCCAGGGCCGAGGCACTGCGCCACGCACACCCAGCCCAACGGTGCACACGCTGTGGCCAGCCCCTCGGCACCCTGGACCCAGACCACCTGCACCTGGACCACACCGACGACCGTCGCGGATACCGAGGCCTGGCCCATGCCAGGTGCAACACCCGAGCAGGCCAGGCCAAGGCAATGCAGTCGCGTCGCGCTCGATCGAACTCGAATCGAACGACGAAACGATCGCGAAACTGGTGACTGAGGGTGACCCCAGGGCAGGGGGGCACCCCTCACACGCAAAACCAGGGGCCAGCTGACCCCAGCGCAGCGTCAGCAATTTCCGTCCGTGACCCGTTGAAAGTTCATGTGACGAGGGCGGTGACCTGGAGTAATGGCCGATTCTGCTGCCGAGCGTCAGCGCCGCCGCCGCGCCCACGGCAAGGGCGACCACTCGCTCTGTCACACCGACCGGTGCCGTGACGCGCGCCTCGAGGACCGGCAGCCCTCCCCGGACCCGGCCGTGACCCCGGACCCGCCGGCGCCGCAGCCCGAGGATGTCGAGGCGGCCCCGCCCGGCGGCATCGAGGTCGCGGTGGCCGCCTACGTGGTCAGCCTGAAGTATCCGGCCGGGGACCCGCGGGCGATCCTCGGCGAGATCGCTGTGCGGCTGGCCAAGCGGGTCGACGACTCGGGCGCACTGCCTGCCGCGGTGCGGGAGCTGCGGGTGCTGCTGGCGCAGATCGGCGAGGTCCCGAACGGCCCGGCCGGCGTGGTCGACGAGGTCCGGCTGCAGCGAACCCAGCGCCGGCTGAACTCGCTGCTGTCCCAGGCGAGCTGATGCCGCTCGCGGCGCCGGTCCTGATCGGGCACCAGCGGCCGCGGCACCTGATCGTGCCGGAGTGCCATTCGAACGCGGCGTGCGAGACGATCGACCTGTACCACCAGCTGGGCCAGAAGCTCGACCCCTGGCAGGAGCTGGGCCTGCACTCAGGCCTCGGCGAAGACTCGCTCGGCGAGTGGGTCGCGCTGCTGATCGCGATCCTGCTGCAACGCCAGAACGGCAAGGGCAACGTCGCCGAGGCGAGGGGGATCGGCGGCCTGTTCCTGATGGGCGACACGAAGATCATCCACTCGGCGCACCGCCAGGACACGGCGATGAACGCGTTCCGCCGGGCCAAGATGCTGGTCGACGGGAACTACGACTTGTCGCGCCGGGTCAAGCGGATGCCCGAGTCCAACGGCGAAGCGCTCATCGAGCTGATGGACGGCCGAGTCTGGGAGTTCCGCACCCGCGGCCGAGACGGCGGCCGGGGCCTCAGCGCTCAGACGCTGTTCCTCGACGAGGCCCTGGAGATGGAGCTCGAGGTCATGGCCGACCTCCTGCCCACCCTGCTGGCCGTACCGGGCGCGCAGGTGTGGCTGTTCAGCACGCCGCCGAAGATGTGGGGCCAATACCTCACCCAGCTGCGCAAGCGCGTGCTGGCCAGCGAAGAGCGCGACGTGGCGTACCTGGAGTGGTCGAATCCGAAGGGCGCCGACCTGTCCGACCCGGCCGTGCTGGCCGCGGCGAACCCGGCCCTCGGGATCCGGCTCACCCTGCGGATGCTGGAGCTGCTGCGCCGCCAGCTGGGCGATGACCTGTTCGCCAGGGAGTGCGGCGGCATCTGGCCGGAGGAAGAGGACGCCGGCAAGTGGCTGGCCATCCCGAAGACCGCCTGGTCGGGCGCCGAGGTCGACGAGAAGTCGCAGATCGTCGGCCGGCCCGCGCTCGGTGTGTACGTCCCGCCGGACCGGTCATACGGTGCGATCGCGGCAGCCGGGTCGCGTGAGTTCGGCGGCCGCCAGGTCGAGCTGACCAGCAACGAGGACGTGGTCGACTTCCGGCCGGGCACCCGGTGGATCGTGTCGCGGCTCAAGCAGCTGGAGAAGCACAACCCGTCGGTGGTCGTGGTCGACGACAAGGCGACCGCCGAGGAGGCCGAAGCGGCCGGCCTGGTCGTGCACCGCGCCTCGGTGGGCGATGTGGTGACCGGTTGCGGGCTGCTCTTCGACGGGGTGGCCGGTCCGGTGGCCGACGCCCGGGACGTGCACCACATCGGCCAGAAAGAACTCACCGACGCCGCCGCCGGGGCGACGCAGCGCAAGGTCGGCCAGTCGTGGGCGTGGATGGCCGACGCGCCCCTGCCGGCCGCGTCGCTTGCCCTGTTCGGTCACTCAACCCCGCGGATCCACCGTCCGGACAAGGACGACGAGATGTGGGGCTTCTTCGCGTGAGAAAGGGCCGTCCGTGACCCGCAAGCCACGCAAGCGCCGCCTCGGCTTGTCGAAGGCCGGCCAGGCGCGCGCCGGCTGGTGGCTCGGCTGGCTGATGGTCGCCGCGGGCATCTACCTGGCGTTCGGGCTGCCGCCGGCGCTGATGACATTCGGTGTGGTGTTCGCCCTGACGTTCCTGGTCCTGCACGACGTCGAAGAGCCCGACGAGGAGGTGCGGACCCGGTGAACCTGCTCCAGCTGGCCCGGCGCCGCTTCTCCCCCACCCTGCCGTACTCCGACGGGCTGCACTCGTTCCAGGGCAACGACTACTGGTCGATGCCGGTCATGTCGGCGTGGAACCAGTCGGAGGAGCGTGTTTCCACCGACTTCGCGAGCCTCGTCGGCACCGCGTTCAAGTCGAACGCCATCGTGTTCGCCTGCGAGCTGACCCGCGTCAGCCTGTTCTCCGAGGCCCGGTTCCAGTGGCGGCAGCTGCGCAACGGCCGCCCGGGTGACCTGTTCGGCACCAAAGACCTCAGCGTGCTGGAGCGGCCATGGCCTGGCGGCACCACGGGCGACCTGCTCGGCCGGATGCTGCTCGACGCCGACTTCGGCACGACCGCGTTCGTGGCCCGGCCGAAGGACGGCCCGGCCGACCGGCTGATGAGGCTGCGCCCGGACTGGGTGACCATCGTGCTCGGCTCGCAGCAGGAACCCGAAGAGGCGCGGATCGCCGCCGACGTCGAGTTCCTGGGCGTGCTCTACCACCCCGGCGGTGTGAACACGGGCCGGACGCCGGTGCTGTACCTCGCCGACGAGGTGGCGTGCTGGTCGCCGATCCCCGACCCGCTCGGCCAGTTCTCCGGGACGTCGTGGCTGACGCCGGTGCTCGCCGAGATCCAGGCCGACCTCGCCGCGACCACCCACAAGCTGATGTTCTTCAAGAACGGCGCCACCCCGCAGGTCATCGTGACCGTCGGCGAGGGCGTGCAGAAGGACCAGTTCGAGTCCTGGGTGACGAAGCAGAACGCCCTGCACAGCGGCGTGCTGAACGCCTACAAAACGCTCTACCTGAAGAACGTCGACAAGGTGGACGTCGTCGGCAAGGACCTGGCCCAGCTCGACTTCAAAGCCACCCAGGGCGCCGGCGAAACCCGCATCGCCGCGGCGTCCGGTGTGCACCCGGTGGTCGCCGCGTTGTCGGAGGGCATGGCCGGCTCGTCGCTGAACGCGGGCAACTTCAACTCGGCGAAACGGCTGGTGGCCGACCGCACGCTGCGGCCGCTGTGGCGGTCCGCGTGCGCGGCGCTGGAGACGATCGTCCCCGCACCCGAGGGCGCGCAGCTCTGGTTCGACGAGCGGGACATCTCGTTTCTGCAGGAGGACCGCAAGGACGCGGCCGAGATCCAGAAGACGAAGGCGCTGACCATCGAGTCGCTGGTGCGGGCGGGCTACGAGCCGAAGTCGGTGCAGCGCGCGGTCGAGGCCGAGGACATGAACCTCCTCGTGCACACCGGCCTCTACTCCGTCCAGCTGCAACCGCCCGGCACCGGAACGCCATCAGCTCTGCCCGAGAGCGGCCCTCGGCCGGCCATCACCGCGGGAGGACCCTCGTGACCGACTTCATCCGCGCCGTGGCGCTCGACGACATCCGGATCCGCTCCGGCGGCACCGGCCGCACCGTCGAGGCGTACGCGGCCATCTTCGACGAGCCGGCCGAGATCATGGACGCCGACGGCCACTACTACGAGCAGAACCACCGGACGTCGTTCGCGCGGACCATCGCGCACAACGGGCAGCGGTTCCCGGTGGTCTATCACCACGGCATGACGATCGCGGGCACGCCCAGCGATCGCGGGTCGGTTCCGATCGGCGTGTCGAAGGAGATCCGCGTCGACAAGCGCGGCGTGCTGACGATCAGCGAATACGGCACCAGTGAGCTCGCCGACGAGGTGCTCGAGGCGATCCGCATGGGTTCGGTCAAGGCGCAGTCGTACGGCGGCCGGTTCATCCGTTCCGACCCGCGTGTGCCCCGCGGAGGCTTCCGGGCGGGCGCGGACGGCAAGCTGCGCACGGTGACCCGCATGGAGGTCGCTATGCGCGAGTTCGGCCCGACGCCGTTCCCCGCTTTCGCCGGCGCCGCCATTACCGGGGTGCGGGCGCAGCAGGTGCTCGGCGCGCTGCTGACCGCCCCGGCGGAGCGCCGCCTGGCGCTGCTCGACCAGCTCGACCACCTGGCCACTCCCCTCGACGAGGTGGACCCGGCCGGGGTGGAGAACGACGGCACTCCGGACGCCCCGGACGACGCCGCACCTGAGACCGACGACCCGGCCCCGCGCCACTCCCGGTCCGTCCCGCTGAGCATGCGCATCCGCGCTGCTCGTATCGCACGAGGATGGGAGTGACCCTGATGGGTCTGAAGCGCGCGGATGAGATCCGCACCCGGATGGAGGCCATCCGGTCCGACGTGGCCACGCTGGAGAAGCTCGACGCTTCCGGCGAGGCTGACGAGACCGCGGTGACGCGGTTCGATGACCTGCTCGCCGAGGCCGACATGCTCGGCGAGGAGCTCAAGCCCCTCGCCGAGCGCGAAGAGCGCATCGCGGCCGTGCAGCGCGCTGCGCAGCACGAGGGCAACCGCGAGGAGACCGTCGCCGACCGCGGCGTCCCGGAGCTCGGCGTGCGCAAGTCGAAGCTGAGCCCGTTCGAGAACCTCGACGCGGTGCGCACCGGTGTGGCCGACCCGCGCGACATCCGCGCCCGGGCGCTCGGCGCGATCGAGGAGTACGCCAACCGCACCGACCACTGGGCCCTGGAGTCCGACGCCGCCGCGCAGGCGACGAAGTTGGTCGAGAAGGGCGGCGTCAAGTTCGGCACCGCGGTGGCCCGGCAGATGCTGCTCACCGGCACCCCGGAGTACCGGGAGGCGTTCGTCGCGTACATGGAGGACCCGGGCGGCTACGCCTCCCGCGCTGCCATGTCGCTGACCGCGGCGAACGGCGGCTACCTCGTGCCGTTCACGCTGGACCCGACGATCATCCTCACGAACAACGGGTCGGCGAACCCCTACCGCCGGTACGCCACGATCAAGACCACCGCGACCAACGACTGGAACGGCGTCACGTCGGCCGGCGTCAGCGCGGAGTGGACGGCGGAAGGCATCGAGGCCGCGGACGCGTCCCCGACGGTCGGCCAGCTGAAGATCACCCCGCAGAAGGCCGACGCGTACCTGTTCGGCTCGTACGAGGTGCTGGGCGACTCGGACATCGCCACGCAGATCCCGGAGCTGCTCGCCGACGCGAAGGACCGCCTCGAGGAGTCGGCGTTCGCTGTCGGCACCGGCACGGGCCAGCCGTGGGGCGTCATGGCCCGCGGCACGACCCTGGCTGCCGCTGCGGGCACCGCAACGTCCGGCCCGACCGCCGCGTCGGTCTACAGCCTGTCCGGCGCCCTGCCGGCGCGCTGGCGCGGGCCGCGGTCGCGGGTCGTGTGGCTGGCGAACCTGTCGGCCATCAACACGCTGCGCAACGTGCCGTCGTTCACCGGCTCGACCGCGTCGATCGTCAACGACGTGACCGACGAGCCGAAGATGCTCGGCAAGCCGTTCCTGGAGTCGACCAGCGTGGTCGGCGCCTACGCGAACAGCAACAAGGTCCTCGCGTACGGCGACATGTCGCAGTACTACATCGTCGACCGCGTCGGCATGTCGGTCGTCTACGACCCGATCGTGCTCGGCGCGAACCGCCGCCCCACCGGTCAGGGCGCCTGGTACGCGTTCTGGCGGGTCGGCGCCGACGTCTCGACGGCCGGCGCGTTCCGCGTCCTGACCCTGACCACCTGATCGGAGCGAGAACCGTGGCAGACACGCAGAAGGCCGGCGCGCAGGCGGCCGAAAAGACCGAGGCCAAGGCGGCGGGCCGCACGCCCGCCGGGCCGGCCGACACCAGCACGGCGCCCACGGAGGGCGCCCAGGCGCTCGCCGGTGACGCCTCGCTGGTGAACACCCCGGCCCGCGGCGACATCGTGGTCACCGAGGGCGCTTCGGCGCCGTTCACGACCAAGCCGGCCGACGTGCCGGTGGATCCGCGTAGCGGCCAGCCGTTCGCGGACGCCAGCACCGACGGGCTCAAGGGCGAGCACGGCACCGAGATCCTCAACGCCGGCGTGGTCGTGCCTGGCGTCGACCCCGACCGGATCCCGGTCGAGGTGACGCCGGGCGTCACCCCGGACGCGGGCGGCGACAGGCTGTTCGCGGCGGCGCTGGCGAAGGCCCCCAACCTGACGAAGGAGTTCGTCAGCAAGATGGGCATCACCGAGGAGATGCTCGCGGGCATCGCCCGCGGTGAGATCCCGCCGCCGCCCGCCATCGGCCCGATCTACACGACGGACCTCTACCTCACCCCGGGCGGTTGGCAGCAGACGCCTCCCGGTGTGCCGCCGCAGGACGTCGGCAAGAACGCCGTCATCCGCTGATCGATCCCGCGGGAGCCCGCCGCCGGCGAGGCGGGCTCCCGCGCCCTAACTCCACACGCTTCCCTGGGGGTGCTGCATGGCGTACGCGACCCTGGCGGAGGCGAAGGCCTACCGCGGTATCGACGTCTCGGACACCGAGGACGACGCCCGCATCACGGCCGTCCTGTCCGCCGTGTCCGCCGGCATCGACAACGTCTGCCAGCGCACCTTCATCAGGGACGAGGCAGAGTCGGCCCGCACCTTCGAGGTCCAGGCCGGCTGTTTCCTCGAGGTGGACGACTTCTACACCACGACCGGCCTGCTGATCTCCGGGTCGGCCTGGTCGTCGTCGGCGTACCTGCTGAAGCCGCGCAACGGTGTGCAGTCCGGTCAGTCCGGCTGGCCGTACACCAGCATCTGGCCGAAGGCGACCAGCTGGGCCTGGTGGTACGCCGGACGCGAAATCACCATCACCGCGCGGTGGGGATGGGCCGCTGTCCCGGCGCCGGTGAAAGAGGCGTGCCTGATCGCCACCTCGGACATGCTCGGCCTGAAGGACGCCCGGTTCGGCGTGGCCGGCTACGGCGAGTTCGGCCCGATGCGTGTCCGGGAGAACGGCGCCGTGATGTCGATGCTGGCGCCGTACGTCCGCGACCCGGTGCTGGTGGGCTGAGGTGGCCACCCCGACCCTGTGGGAGCTGGCCGAGGCTGTCGAGACCCGGGCGAAGACGATTGGCCTGCGGTCGAAGGCTGAGCGGCCGGGCTCGATCGACCCGCCGTTCCTCATGGTGGGCGTGCCGCCCATCCCCGACTACCGCGCGACGTTCGGCCGCGGCGAGGTCATCATCCCGAACTGGCCGCTGACGGTCCTCACCTCCGCCGAGGTCGACCGGGTCGGCCAGAAGAAGCTCGCCGAGTACCTGTCGTGGACCGGTCCGAAGTCGCTGATCCGCGCCCTGGAGAACGAGCCCACGCTCGGCGGCGTCGTGATCGACCTGAGCTGCCAATCGTCTCGCCCGCTCGGCGTCGAAGAGGTCGGCCTCATCGGCTACTTCGGCGGCGAACTACTGATCACCGTCGAAGTCTCCGGCGAAGAGGACTGAAGGGAACACCATGGCTGCGATTGCCATCTGCAAGCGGGCGGGCTGCGACGTCGAGGCGTACGGCACCGTGCTCACCCAGGGCGAGTACTCCAAGGCCGAAGGCGGTAACCCGGAGCGGGTCGAGGACTGGTGCCGCCCGCACCACGTCGAGGAGCGTCGCCTGGCCGGCCGGATCGTCGCGGTTGAGCTGCTGTCCAACCGGTACAAGGTCACCGACGTCAACGGCGAGACGAAGAAGCAGCGCGGCGACATCGTCGAGTGGGACGCCGACGAGACCGACGTCGACCTGAACTGCTCGCTGCCGGGCCTCGGTAAGCGCCTGGACGCCCCGAGCGTGGCCGAGGCGCTCGCGGCCGAGGAGGAGGCTCTGCTGGCCCGCCTGGCCGACACGCAGGCGCGCCGGGCCCAGGCCGAGAAGGCCGCGGCCGACGAGGCCCAGGAGGCGCAGGACGCGCAGCCGGAGCTGGCAACTGGCGGAGTCGTGACGGAGCCGGTGCTCGGCGGCGTCACCCGCGGCCAGGACGAGGCGCACGTATCGGCCAAGCGGGCCCCGAAGGCCTGACGATGCCGATCCTCAAGAACGTACGGTCGTGGGTCGGCGGGTACGACCTGACGACCGACCTGAACCAGGTGGGCCTCGACCTCGACCACGAGGTCCAGGACGACACCCGGTTCCAGCCGGTCGGCTCGGGTGGCGCCCGCGCCCGGGTGTGCGGGCTGGAGGACGTCTCGGCCAGCTTCACCGGGTTCCACGCGGCCCCGGTCGACGCCAACGCGTTCGCCGGCTGGAACGGCGGCCTCGACGAGCCGTGGACGATCGCGAACGACGGGGTCGAGGGCAACGCGGCGTACATCATGCGCGGCGGCCGGTTCAAGTACACGCTCGGCGACCAGGTCGGCAACAACCACAAGATCAGCCTCGACGTCAAGGGCATGAACGGTGAGACGGCCGTCGCCCGCGGCCTGGTCACCAAGACCGTCGGCACCGTCGCTGCGACCGGCGCGACGGGGACCGGGGTGCAGCTGGGCGCGGTCGGCGCCGGCCAGTACCTGTACTGCGCTCTGCACGTCTTCAGCGTGGGCACGACGATCACCGCGGTACTGGAGTCGGCGCCCACGAACGCGTTCGGCGCGAACACCACCCGGATCACCTTCGGCCCGATCACCACGGTCGGCGGCGTCTGGGGTGCGCGGGTGGCCGGTCCGATCACCGATACCTGGTACCGCCTGCGTGTCACGGCGGTCACCGGGTCTTTCTCCATCGCGGCCGTCCCGGCCATCAAGTAACGGAGGCAGACGATGCCGATCCTCAAGGACGCCCGCATCGAGATCAACAGCGTGGTCATGTCGACCGACGCGAACCAGGTCGGCCTGGACCTGAACGCCGAGGAGCAGGACGACACGGCGTTCGGCGACAACGCCCGCGCCCGCCTGTCCGGCCTGCAGGACCCGGGCCTGTCGGTCGGCTTCAACCAGAACTTCACCAACGGCGGCGTCGACCAGCTGCTGTTCGCGCTCTGGTCGGCCGGTGCGGTGGTGACGTGCAAGGTGCGGCCGACGACCGCGGCGATCAGCACGGGCAACGCCGAGTACGTGGGCGGGTTCCTGCCGTCGAAGTACACCCCGTTCGGCAACTCCGTGGGTGACGCGGCGAAGGCGAACATTCAGTGGCCGTACGGCTCGGGCACGGCGATTGCCCGCAACACGGTCTGATGGTCTACGTCCGCCTGGAGGGCAGCCTGGAGCTGCGCCGGGTGGCCGCGAGTATCAAGGCCGCCGGCGCGAAAGGCCTCGGCAAGGAGATGGCCGCGGCGCTGCGCAAGGCGGCGGCGCCGGTCCAGGCCGCCATCCAGGACAGCTTTGTCGAGTCGCTGCCGCGCCGCGGCGGGTATCGCGACCTCGCGAGCAAGTCGGTGAAGTTCCGGGCGTCCGTGCGGTCCGGCGCCCGTGCCGGGTCGGTGCGGATCGTCATGGTCGCGCAGGGCAAGGCCGAGCGCCGCGACATCCGCCGCCTCGACCGGGGCGAGCTGCGCCACCCGAACTGGGGCCGGTCCCGCAATGTGCGCGGCAAGGGCCGCGTACCGAACTCCTGGTCCACCACGACCATCCCGCGGGACTTCTTCCGCCGCGGCACCGACAAGGCCGCCGACCTCGCCGAGCGCGAGATGCGCGGTGTCCTCGACGACTTCGCCGGCCGACTGCTGAAGGGCTGACCATCCGTGCACGAGGCATCCCAGCTGAAGCCCCTGCGCTTCCGCTTCACCTACGAGCCCGACCAGAAGACGTACGGGCCGCCCGGCAGCGAGTGGTGGGTGTACGACGAGTCGGCCATCACCGCGCTGCACTGGAAGCGGCAGGCCGAGCTGGAGGAGCTGATCCACCCGCTGACGCTGCTCGAGGTGATGCAGGGCGTCCGCAACGACAGCATCGTCGGCTGCCACGCCGCGTCGTGGCTGGTGATCCACCTGGCCGACCCGGACATCGCCGGGTCGTACGCCGAGTACTCGCCGCGGGTGATGCTCATCCAGTGGTCCGGGGTGCCCGACGGCGACGAGCCTGAGGCGGCCGCCGACCCTTTGGACTCGAGCACTACGCCGAGCTAGTCCCCCGCGGAGTAGACGCGTTCCTCCGGGGCGTGGAGCCGCTGTTCACCTTCGAGGCGCACATCCCGCTGGAGCGGCTCACCGAGTGGACGCCGGCCCGGACCCTCCGGCATCTGGAGTACTTCCGAGACCGCGTCGCCGCGGCCAACCAGGGAGGTGGCGGGGATGCCGGGCTCTGACCGCCAGATCAACCTCGACCTCCTCGCCCGGGACAAGTCCGGGCCGGCCGTCAAGTCGTTCTCCGACAACCTCGACGACGCGGCCGACTCCGCCGACGACGCGGCCAAGGCGACCGACGGACTCGGCAAGGCGAGCGACAAGACCGGCAGCCGGGTCAAGCTGCTGGACCGCGAGATCGGTCTGCTCGAGCACGAGCTGCGCGGCCTGCACGAGGCGTTCGCGGACACGAGCGACGCCGCCGAGCGGATGGACATCTCCAAGGTCGTCCGCAAGATGCAGGCCGACCTCAAGCGTGCGACCCAGTCCCGGGACGCGCTCAAGGGTCTGCTGCCCGATCCGGAGCCTGAGGGCCGGTCGTTCGCCGGCAAGCTGGCCAACGGCATCACCGACGGCATCTCCGGGATCTCCGGCAAGCTCGGCGCGGCGGTCGGCCCCACCATCGGCGCATCCGTCGGCGCCGCCGCGGCGCCGATCCTGCTCGGCACCATCGCCACGGTGCTGGCCGCCGGCGCGGGCGCGGGGGTGATCGGTGCCGGGGTGATGGCGGCGGTCAAGGGTGACCCGCAGATCCAGGCGGCCGGCAAGCTGGCCGGGGCGAACTTCACCGGCGGGCTCAAGGGCATTGCGGTCAAGGAGCTGAAGGGCCCGATCCTCGACGCCCTGGCCGACCTGTCCGAGGCGGGCGAGCGGGTCAACAAGAAGCTCGGCGGCGCGTTCGACAAGCTGGCGCCGAGGATTCGGCCGTTCACCAAGGACATCATCGCCGCGGGCGAAGCGGTCAGCGGCGCCCTGATCGACGAGGCCTCGGACGCGGGCCCGGCCCTCGACGGTCTGGGCGACTCGGTCCGGATCGTCGGCGATGGTGTCGCCGACTTCGTGCGGATCGTGGCCGACGGCGGCCCGGAGGCGGCGTCCAACCTGCGGCTGATCGCCGGGGTGACGGCGGACCTGCTCCGTCAGACCGGCTTCATGATCCGGGCGTTCAACGAGCTCGGCAACAACCCGTGGATCACCGGCCCGCTGCTGCCGCTGCTCCGTAAACACTACGACGACGCGGCCAAGGGCCAGAAAGATCTGGCCGGCGGCGCCCCGGCAGCGATCGACGGGATCGGCCTGATCGGCGGCGCAGCCGAGGAGGCCGCGCCGAAGATCCAGTCGGCGGCTGACGCGATCAAGGAGTTCACGAACAACAACCAGGACCTGTTCGACTCGACGACCAGCGTGGCCGCGGCGCTGGACAAGACGGCCGAATCGATCAAGAAGAACGGCCGGACCCTCGACGAGAACACCGAGAAGGGCCGCAACAACCGCGAGGCCCTGTCGAACCTGGCGACCCAGCTGAACCGCAACTACGAGGCCAGCCTCAAGGTGAACGGCGAGGGCCCGAAGACGGACGCCGTCGCCAGGTCGAACACCCGCCACTTCGTCGACATGGCCAGCAAGATGACCGGCTCCCGCAGGCAGGCCATCGAGCTGGCCAACAAGCTGCTGGCAATCCCCAACGTGCAGCGCACGGTCACCATCAACGGCCTCAGCGCCGCGCAGACGGTCGCCCGCCGCATCAAGGAGACCCTGCGGGCGATCAAGGACGAGCACGTCAACGTCATCTACGACAGCGGCCAAAGCTCGTCGGCGCTGCGGGCCGCCTACAACAAGAACGCCCGCGAGTACGGCGGCCCGGTGAAGGCCGGCCACGCGTACGTCGTCGGTGAGAAGCGGCCCGAGGTGTTCGTGCCGGACCGTGACGGCCGCATCGTCCCGAGCGTGGAGCAGTACGCGCGCGCCGGGTACGGCGGCGGCAGCAGCTGGATGCGCGGCGCCACTCAGGCTGCCCCGCGGGCGCAGGCGTTCCGCCTGGCCGTGTCACCGTCGGCCGACAGCAAGGTCGCCGAGCTGATCAACTACCTGATCCGCAACGGCGACATCGCCTTGGTGCCGGGCTGATGGGCGTCGGCCGGCCGTGGGATGTGCGGGTGTGGCTCTACCCGACGGGCAGCCCGGCGCAAGCCCCTGACGCGTGGGGCCTGGAGAAGGACATCTCGGCGTACGTGAAGTACCCCGGGTCCGAGGGTGGCCAGGCGGTCACGTACTCGGCCGGCCGCCGCGGCGAGTCCGCGGTCGGTGTCGGCGCGGTGGACTACTCGCAGATGTCGTTGTCGCTGGACAACAAGGACGGCCGGTTCTGCCCGGACAACGTCATGGGCACCTACTGGCCGGACCTGGACCTGAACACCCCGATCCGGATGGGTGTGGTCACCGGCTACGACGGCTTCGACCGACCGGCGAACGCGCTGGTCGGCACCTCGTCGTCCGGGCAGACCTACACTGTCGGGTCGTCGTACGCCCGGGACGGCACTTCGCTGACGTGTGCCATCGCCAGCGCCAACTCGGCGTCCCGGTGCGTCATGACCGACGCCCAGTCGACAAACTTCGATATCACCGCGACGGCGTGGGTGACCGCCACCGCGACCGGCGGTGTGCTGTTCTCCTCGGTCACCCAGTACATCGACGCCAGCAACTACGTGGCGCTGGGCATCGACTTCCGCGTCGACGGCACCATCGACGCGAAGATCCACCACACCGTCGCGGGCAGCTTCAGCACCATCGCCACGGTCACACTGGGCGTCGCGTACGCCGTCAATCAGCGGTTCCGCATCCGCGGCATGCGTGACGGCGCAACGGTTTACCTCAGGATCTGGAAAGAGGCCGACCCGGAGCCGGCCACCTGGACGACCTCAGCGACCGAGACCGGAGTCGTCGGCGGCAACCTCGGCATCTGGACGTGGCGCACCAGCGGCAACACCAACGCGGGCACCCAGTTCGGCTACGACGACCTGCGCATCATCGGCCTGGAGTTCACCGGCTACGTCACCGAGTGGCCGACCGAGTGGGACATGACCGGCCGCAACAGCTGGGCCGCCATCAAAGCGGCCGGGATCCTGCGCCGCCTCCGGCAGGTGAAGACCGGCGCCCTGGAGTCTCCACTGCGCCGGCAGCTGCCAGCGTTCGGGCCGGTGGCGTACTGGCCGCTGGAGGACGGCGAGCGGGCCACGACGTTCGGCTCCGCGGTCCAGGGCCAGCAGCCGGCGAAGTACACCCAGGTGACTCCGGCTGCCGACAGCAGCCTGCCGGGCGCGCTGGTGTCGCCCACGCTGAACGCGGCCGCCGGGTCGATCACCGCCTACTGCACGAAGGTGCCGACGACCAACGGGTTCGCGGTCATGTGGCTGATGAAGCCCACCCCGAACCCGGCGGTCAAGACCCGCATCGGGCAGGTGCTGTCCGGCAAGGGCCCGGTCTACCGGTTCGAGGCGAGCATCAACATCGTCGCCGGGTCGGGCGTGTTCTACATGGACGCCTACGACGACTCAGGCGTGCTGGTGACGTCCAGCTCGTTCGGCGCCCCGGAGATCACCGACTGGTCGACGACGTGGCACGCGTTCTGCCTGATCACCCAGCCGGACGCCGCGCCCAGCACGTACCTGGCGACCCTGCTGCGCTACCGCCTGGGCGACCCGATCGCGTGGTTCACGCAGAACACGTACGCGTCGACGATCGCCCCGCAGGCCCGGGTCGTCACCCTGGGCGGCACCTCGTGGGACGGCAGCTCGTACGCCCACCTGGGCATCTTCCCGAACACGCTGCCGTTCGTCAGCTACGCCTTCTTCAACGCCGCGACCGCGTTCGACGGCGAGAGCATGGACGACCGCGCCGACCGGATCAGCGTGCAGGCCGGCATCCCGGTCGCCGTCGAGCCCGGTACGACCGTCGACCTCGGGCCGCAGCCCCGGGTCCGGCCGATCGACATTGTGCAGGCCGGCGTCGACGCCGACTTCGGCCTGCTCTACGAGTCGGGCAACGGGCTCGGGATCCGGCCGCGGGAGGCCCGCCGCAACCAGCCCGTCCTGATGAACCTGTCGGTCGCCGCCGGGCACATCGCCGAGCCGCCCCGCCCGATCCGCGACGACCAGCGCATCCGCAACAAGATCACCGTCACCCGCGACGGCGGCTCGTCGGTGACCTCGGTCGACGAGGACCACATCGAGCGGGTCGGCGAGTACGAAGAGTCGGTCACCATCGGCGTCCACGACGACCGGCCCCTGCAGGACCACGCCGACTTCCGGCGCTTCACCGGCACCCGGCCGGGCATGCGCTGGTCGAACATCGCCCTCGACTTCGCCCGCAACCCGGGACTGCTGCCCACGTGGCGGTCCCGGCAGCACGCCTTCCGGCTCACCGTGACCACCGGCCGCACGCAGGTAACCGGCGCCGACCCGGACCTGCTCGCCGACGGCTACTCGGCCACGCTGGACAACCGCAACTGGACGGTCAGCCTGGAGTGCTCCGACGCGACCGTCTGGGACACCGGCGTCTGGGACGACCCGACGGCCAACCGGTCGAAGTGGGGACCGACCGGCGCCACCCTCGACGTCGGCATCAACACCGCCGCCCTGTCGATCGCCGTGAACGCCGCGGGCGAGACGTGGAAGACCGGCGCCGTCTCCTGCTCGATCTCGATCGACGGCGAGCACATCCCGATCACCAGCGTCGCCGGCCCGGTGTCCGGGGTCTACACGCTCACCGCCTCGGCCCGCGCGGCCAACGGCGTCTCCAAGTCGCACTCGGCCGGCGCCGCGGTGACGTTCGCGAACAACAAACGGTGGGGGTTCTGACATGGCTGGCAGCGTGCAGGTCGGAGCGGACGTCCTCGCGGCAGACATCAACCAGCTGCTGCTGAAGCCGATCGTGCGGCTGATCGCCCAGGCGACGCAGAGCCTCGCCAACGCCACGGGCACGGCGATGACCTTCGGCGCCGGGTCGGAGGACATCGACACCCACAACTTCCACGACGTCGCGGTCAACTCGACCCGGATCACCCCGTCTGCCGGGTGGGCCGGCTACTACCGGGTGGGCGGCGCCGTCATGCACGGCTCGCGCAACGACTACTCCGACTTCAACGCGTGGATCCGCAAGACCGCGGCCATCAACATGCCGGCCGCCCACCGCGGCGGCTACCGGTACACGCCCGGCTCCGGGTCGCTGAACGCGTCGGTGTTCGCCGCCCGCACCGAAGTCATCGTCGCCCTGGACCCGGCCAGCGGCGACTACATCGAGCTGATGGGCCAGCAGAGCAACGCGGCTGCGGCGGCTCAGCTCACCAACCAGTCCAGCCAGTACTCGACGGTGCTCGAGCTGGAGTTCCTCCGCCCACTCACGTAGGAGTCGTCATGACCGAGCCCGACCCGCAGCCGGAGTCGCCGGTGATCGGCGGCCCCGCCCTCCCGCCGCCGCCCCCGCCGCCCCCGCCGACCCAGCCCCCACCGCCGACCGACGAGGACGAGCTGCCGTGACCTGGGCCGGCCGCGGCGAGGACCGCTGGGTGTACACCGGCGACGAGGAGCGGCACCTGCTGCTGAAGGCCGGCACCCGCTACGTCGAGCTGCACGGCAGCACGGCGCACGTGTTCGACGGCCCGGCCGAGGTGGCCGACCCGGACCTGCCGCTCGACTTCACCCACGCCGGCAATGCCTGGGTGCTGACCGGCGACGTCAACGCCGCCGGCGAGGACGAGGCGTGGGACGCGATGGTCAAGTACGCCGGACTTCGGAAGGAGCCTGATGGCCAAGTCGACTGAGTACCCGGACCTTGCGTTTGTGCGGCCGCGGTCGTACACGAGCGGCCGCGACGGCAAGGCGGTCCGCTTCATCGTCATCCACTACACCGCGGGCTCCGAGCGCAGCACGAGCGCCGAGGACGGCGCCGCGTACGACGCCCGCCGTACGGACGGCACCAGCACCCACTACTTCGCCGACAGCAACTCGGTCGTGCAGTGCGTGCTGACGCGGGACATCGCGCACGCCGCCCGGCACCGCGGCAACCGGCTGGGCATCCAGTACGAGCTGTGCGGCACGCAGCAAACCCGCGCCCAGTGGCTGGACCCGGCAAGCCTCGCAACGCTCCGGAACGCCGCACGCCAGGTCGCCCGGGACTGCCGCAGGTACGGCATCCCCGTGCGGCGCCTGACAGCCACCGAAACCCGCCGGGCGTGGACGGAATACCCCAACGGCCCCAAGGGAATCGTCGGGCACGTCGACTGCACCAACGCGTTCCCGGAGGACGGCGGCGACCACACCGACCCCGGCCGCGACTTCCCCTGGGACGTGTTCCTCCAGCTGGTGCGCGACGAACTCGCGCCCGAACCCCCGAAGGAGACCGGCGTGAGCCTCAAGGACGTGGACGACTACTTCGCCAGCGCCGCCAAGGCGATCCGCAAGGACCCGGGCTACAGCAAGGAGGACAAGCAGCGGCGCGACGACCTGGCCGCCATCTTCCGGTTCGGCCTGGGCCTGGAGTTCGCCGACCAGGACATGCAGGCGCTGCCGTCCGGC
Organism: Actinoplanes sp. NPDC051470; assembly: GCF_040682035.1. Classification (NCBI taxonomy): domain Bacteria; kingdom Bacillati; phylum Actinomycetota; class Actinomycetes; order Micromonosporales; family Micromonosporaceae; genus Actinoplanes; species Actinoplanes sp. NPDC051470. The sequence continues at coordinate 59,765 of NZ_JBFBAA010000014.1, read as the reverse complement.
CCGGTCGGCCAGCTCGGCCGGATCGAGGCGCAGACCGCGCCGGCGCCGAGCTGACCGTGCGAAGGCTGCGGCAGCGGGTCGGGCGGCGCGGGGCAGCGCTGCTGTTCTTCGCCCTGCTCGACCTGGTCTACTGCTTCGCCCTGCTCAACCCCCCGCAGCCGCTGACGGCGACGTACGTGTGGATGACGACCCTGACGCCGTTGTGGGTCTGCGCGTTGTGCTGGGGCGCGGTCGGCATGCTGTGCCTGGTGTCCGCGTTCCTCGAGCAGGACACCCCCGCGTTCGTCGGTGCGGTGGCGCTGAAGATCGGCTGGGGTCTGTTCACGCTGTTCGGGTGGATGGCTGACGCGGTCGATCGCGGGTATGTCTCTGCCGTGATCTGGCTGGCCTTCGCTGCGTTCGTCTATCTGATCGCGGGGGGTATCCCGGCAGCGCCGCCTCGCCGGGGCCGCACGTGACCGAGCTGTGGCCGCAGGCGCTCACGCTCGTCGGGATCCTCGTCGGCGGGTATCTGACCTACCTGGCGTCGCGGAGGAACAAGCGCTCCGACGCCGGCCAGCAGATGATCGATCAGCACCAGGAGGACATCGCCGCGCTGCGTACCGAGCGGGCGAAGGACAGCGAGCGGATCACCAAGCTCGAGCGCACGCAGCGCGTCCAGGGCGACTACATCGGTCAGCTGCGCAAGCACATCGTCGACGGCAACCCGCCACCCCCGCCGCCATACCCGGAGGGCCTGATCACTTAGGCCGCGGCCTCCATCTGGTCGCGGACGCCGGCCTCGTCGAGGATCCGCTCGACGCTGGTGATGGACAGCCAGTCCAGGACGTCGTCGCCGTGCACGATCCGGTACCAGGTCGACTGCCCGCGGGTGACCAGGTCGACGCGCCATTCGCCGTCGGCGGTCTGCATCGCGGGCGTCACCTTCTCGATCACCAGACCGACCGTACGCGCAGGTCAGCGCGTCGTTCAGTTGTCCCGTGAACCACAACGGTGTGGTTCGTCAAGCCTTGTCAGGAGGCGTCATGAAGAAGTTCCAGCTGAGCCGCGACCCGGCGTTCTACGTCGGCCTCGCCGCCGCCGCGATCCAGTTCTTCTCGCTGTTCGTCACCGAGCTGTCCGGCGGCCAGCAGGCCGCGCTCAACGCGGTCGTCGTCGCGCTGGCCGGTTTCGCCACCGCGCTGTGGGTGCGCCGCGACGGGCAGATCGCCGCGCTGGTCGGCGTCGCCCAGGCCGTGGTGTCCGGCGTGCTGTACTTCGGCATCGACCTGAGCGCCGAGCGGCAGGCCTCGATCATGGCGCTGATCACGCTGGTCGCCGCCGCGTTCGTCCGAACCCAGGTGGAAGCGCCCGCGCCGCCGCCCGAGGTCGTCCGGTGACCGGCCAGCAGCCGAGCGTCGGCCGCGTCGTCCACTACGTCAGCTACGGCACGCCGGGCGGCGAGTACACCTCGCAGTGCCGGGCGGCCATCGTCGCCGGAGTTCCCGAAGTCGAGCTGCCCGTTCTCACGGCCGCAGGTCCGGCCACCCAGCTCGACCTCGCCGTGCTCAACCCGACCGGCATGTTCTTCAACCGGTGCCACCAGGACGAGGCCGACAAGCGCGGCGGCACCTGGCACTGGCCCGAGCGGGTCTGATCCACAGCGACACACAGCGACACACAGAACGCCCCCCTGGCTTCGGCCGGGGGGCGCTTTTTCGCGTCCGGGCTACGGCAGCTGCGGCCGCAGGCCCGGGTCGGGCCTGCGGTACGGCTGGATGACGATGCGCAGGTAGTGCACCCGGCCGTCCGGGTCGATGTACTTCACGTACTGGCCGGCGTCCCACATGCTCGTGACCGGCTGGTCGTAGGCCTCGTACGCCGGATCCTCGGCCAGCGACTCGACCAGCTTGGCGAGCAACTGCTCCTGCGGCTCGGTGCCGGTGCTGCGGTGCGGGAAGAACGGGTCGCCCATCAGAACCAGGCCCGCGCCTCGGCCGCCGCGATCGCGGCCACCTCGTCCAGCGTCAGCCGGACAACCGGCTCGTCGGTGTTGTCGTAGCGGGCCATCCCGACCCCCTCACCGCCGACCTGCACGCCGGTACGCTCGCACATCTCCAGCGCCGCAGTCAGTCGCGCGGCGATCCGCGCCTCCAGCTCGTCCATGCCTGCACCGTACGTGCAGCCCACCCTCACCGGTACGCCCGCTGACCGCGCGTACCCTTGTGCACGGCGGTCAGTTGTAGCGGCTGGCCGCCGCCCCTGACCGCTACCAGGGACGTGATAAGCCGTGGCCGCCGACTTCGCCGAGCAGCTCCGCCGGCTCCGCAAGGAGCGCGGCCTCTCGCTGCGCGAGCTCGCCCGCGAGGCGCTGCAGAACCACAACTACATCCACCAGCTGGAGCAGGGCAAGAGGACCGCGCCCGGCCCCGACGTCGTCGAGCGCCTCGACCGCGCCCTCGACGCGGGCGGCCGGCTCATCTCCGCCGCCAGGGGTGCGGACAGCATCCGCACCCTCGACGACGAGCCGGACGCCGAGATCGAGGCCCTGGAGCTGGTCCGCCGGGTGACCGCCTCCGACGTGAGCCCGGAGACGCTCGACCAGCTTGAGCGCGCCGCCGACCGCATGGCGATGGCCTACGCCACCACCCCACCCGATCGGCTGCTGCCGCGCGTCCGCCGCCACCTCACGTACGCCAGCTCGCTGCTCGACGCCCGCAAGACCCTCGCCCAGCACCGGCGCCTCATCGTGGTCGGCGGCTGGCTGTCGCTGCTGCGCGCCACCCTGCACATCGACCTGCGCCAGGCCGACGCCGCCGACGCTCACCTCGACACGGCTACGTCGTTGGCTGGGCAGGCCGAACACACCGAGATCGCCGCGTGGGCGCTGGAGACGCAGGCGTGGGACGTCCTGACCTCCGGCGACTACCGGCGGGCGCTGTCGCTGTCGCAGCGGGCGCAGGCCACCGCGCCGGCGGGCAGCTCCGCCTACATGCAGGCGACCGCCCAGGAGGGCAGGGCATGGGCGCGCCTCGGCGACCGGGTGCAGACCGGCAAGGTGCTCACCCGCCTGGAGCGCATGGCCGGCAAGCGACCGGAGCCCGACCGGCCCGAGCACCACTATCAGTACGACCCGGCGAAGGCGCACTCGTACGCGGCGACGACCCTCGCGTGGGCCGGTGACCCTGCGGCCGCCCGCGTCGCACGCGAGGTGCTCGCCGAGCTTGAGGTCGACGGTGCTCGCCCCCGCCGGATCGCGTCTGCCCGCCTGGACCTCAGCCTGGCGCTGCTGACCAGCGGCTCGGCCGACGAGGCAGCCGCTGAGGCGCAGGCCGCGATCGGCACCGGCCGGATCGTCCCGTCGAACTGGTGGCGTGCCACCGAGGTGCTGACCGCCGTCGAGGACGCGGGGGCGCCTGAAGCCGCAGACCTCCGCGAGGTCTACGAGCTACACCGCCCGACCGCTGGCTGATCCTTGTCCGCCAGCCAGCGGACAGCGAGCGTGATCAGCGGACAGCGCCTTACTTCACTCGGCGTGCTCACTCGATAACGATCGAGGCAACGGCGGCGGTCGAGCTTCCAGCAGGGCCCGGCCGCCGCCGCTGCGAGGGGCGGCTACTCACCGACGAGATCCTCGCCCATCGGCAGGAGGGGCGCAGATGAGCGGACAGCGGTTCAAGGTCAACGACATGGTGACGCTGGAAAACCCACGCCTCACCGACCCGTACTTCATCCAGTTCCAGCGAACGGTACGGGTCCTCGATGTCATCCCCGGCGAGGACGGCGACCAGCTGCGGGTGTTCCACCGGCCGGCGCCCAACAACCCGCAGGAGTACGTGATGCCGGCCGACCGGTTCAAGCCGGCCCGGAAGGTCGCGCGGTGAGCGCGCTACCCAAGCGCGGCGACCGGATCACCATCGAGTGGCCCGGCGGCCCGCACAACTTCGTGATCAAGTTCGAGAAGCAGGTCACGGCCGAGCCACCACCCAGCCCCGGCCCGAACGGCGACGGCTGGGCCGGCTGGGTCTTTCTCCAAGGCCAGCAGCTGGAGCCGGATCAGCCCGGCCAGGAGTACTGGCGGGACCTGTTCGGCGACGACGCCGGCCCGACCCGGGTGTTCTTCGCCGAGCCGGCCGAGGACGGCACCTGGCGGATGCTGCCGATGGTGTCGGCGCGCCCGGCCTAGAGCACGCTGGCTGACGTCAGCTTGCAGGTGATCGAGCCGCTCGACGCGTCGAGGTTCGTGAGTTCCTCGGAGCGCGCGGTGTCGCCGGGAGCGATGTCCCGCACGTACGCGGTGTCGGTGTCCACGCGGGCGCCGGCAGAGTCGCGGAACTCGATGCCGATCTTGGCGGTGACCTTCTGCTTGCTGTTGTTCTTGACCGTGATCCCGACGCGGGCGTTGCCGAACTGGCTGGCGTTGCAGCTGGTCAGGTTGACGTCGAGGTCGTCGCCATCAGGGCCGGGGTTGATCATCGGCAGCAGGAAGAGGACGGCGATGCCGGCGACGACGATCCCGACGATGGTCATGGCGCCGGGGAAGGTCTGCCAGAACGTCGGCTTCGGCTTGGGCGCCGGCGGCGGGGTCGGGTATCCGGTCGGCGGCACGTTGTACGGCTGGCCTGGGACGTGGGGCGCGGTCATGTCGATGATCCTTTCGGGACTTGGGGCGGTGCGCCCGCGAGGGCGAGTGTGGTCTCCGGCCAGCGATCTAGCAACGCTGCGTCCCCGATCCGATACGTACGGGTGAGCGTGACGCGTAGATCGGCTGGTCTACCTAGGACGCTTGAGGATCGGTCAGACCGTGAACCCGACGTGTTTTCGCATTCACGCCCTGTTAGCTAGATCCCTTGCGCGTTGCGTGCGAACTGCGGGTTTCACCGAAGCCCCCCGGTTGGAGATACAGGAGAGACGGAGGAACCCTGTTGGAACCGCAGCAAGACAAGGCAGTGATCTTTACGCCCGCCGGCGGCGACGTCGCCCGGCATGTGGCGACGTGCCTGGAGGCATGTGAGCGCGAGGGCATCGATGTCGTCGGCGTCGCACCGCCGGGCGACTGGGTAGCCTGCGCCCGGCTGTTCGCCGAGCGGCAGGCCAACGTCATGGTCGTCGTCCGCCGCGACCACATCCCGGATGACGCCCCGCGGATCCTGGTCGTCAACGAGCTCGGGCCGCAGGACGCGCGGCGGCGCCACCGCAACGCTGGGGCGGGGCGCCCGCGCGACCGCCGCCCGAACCGGCTCTAGCCGGCCACCGGCAGTCCGGCCACCGCGCGCTCCATGCCGGCCCGGCCGGGCTGCACGTAGATCTGGGTGGTACTCGGGCTAGCGTGGCCGAGAAGCTCCTGGGCGGCGAGGATGTCGTTGCCGGACGCCTTGTACGCCTCGGTACCGAACCACTTCCGTAGCCGGTGCATGTGCACCCCGGGTAGGCCGAGCGTGTGGTGCAGGTACCAGTTGCCGGTGTTGCTGACGTGCTGCCGGGTGGCCCGCTGGCCGTTGGCGCGCCGGCACACCAGGCCAGCCTCCGCCTGGACGGCGGCCCAGATGGCGGGGTGGGTGGGGACGGCCCGGACCTTGGCGCCCTTGCCGTTGATCAGCATCTCGTGCTCGGTGATGTCGGCGCGCTTGAGTCCGGCCACCTCGACGCAACGCAGCCCGGCGTACGCGGCGACCAGGAACCACCTTCGATAGGGCATGGCGGCGCGGGCCAGGACGTCGAACAGGGTGGCGGTCTCGACCGGCCGCACCCGAGTGCCGCCCGGGTCGGCGAGCCGGGGCAGGAGGGCGGCCGGGTTGAAGTCGAGGACGGGGTCGGCCGGGTCGCACAGGAAGGCGAAGTAGCCGCGGGCGATGGTCGCGTAGTGCGCCCGGGTACGCCGGTCGCGGGGAGTCCCGTCCGGGGCGGGCTGACTGATCCACGCCTGGAGCTCTTCGGCGCACGCCCGGTTGAGCCCGGCGGGCAGCTCGGCATCCATGCGGGCGAGGATCTCTTCGTAGTGTTCGACGGTGCTCTCGGCGCGGTCGAGGTCGTCGTCGAGGTGGGTGAGGTAGTCGCCGAGCAGGGGGTTTGATCTGGTCCCTGCCGTGGTGGTAGTTGTCGTAGTCACGGTCGCAGGCTCCTTCTGCGTCCTGGCCCCTGGGCTGGTGTGAGCGCACCGTTTGCCTGGGGGCCGTCTCTGTCTGGGCAGTCGATGGTTGTCGCGTGGCACGCCGGGCCACGATCGGGTGACTCACCGATGGGCGTCGCTTGATCGGCTTCCGCCGGAGGTACCTGCACGGTGTGATTACGCGGCAACCGGCCGTGAGGGTGGGCGGATGCTGACCGGGCGGCGGCGCTTCGGATCAACCGGCGACTTGGGGTGGGCCGAATCGCGGCGGGTCGTGACGGCCGGGCGATCGGGCGTCGTCCGGACGACGTGCCCGGGTCGGGCGAACTCCGGGCTGGATGAATGACAGATCAGCCGGTTCCTCAGGACCGATAGGTGCAGGTAGCGTCCGCGACGTGCGCCACCTCCGATCGATCCTGTACGCCCTCGTCCTCGCTCCCGCCGTGTGGGTGCTGTGCGGGCTCGGGCTCGGCGGGGCGCGTTCGGATCCCGGGTGGCTGCTGCTCGCCGGCGCGGCCTACGCCTTCCTGCTTCTGTCGCCCATCTCCCCCGCCGGCCCCGTGCTGGCCGGCGGTCTCTTTCTCGCGCTGAGCGCGTGGTCGGCGCTTCTTCCCGATTCGTACGGTTCGGGGGTGCTGTTCAGGCCCGGGTACGCGGTGGCGGCCCTGCTCGCGATCCCGCTGCTGGGGACGGCGCTCAACGGGCGACGTTGGGCGCGCCACGAGCCGTTCACATTCCCCTTCCTGGGTACGGTGGGCCGCTCACCCAGCGCCTCCACTCCCGCGGGAACCTTCGCCCCGCCGGCCGCCCACCCTTACGCCGCCACGAACCCCTCCGCCGGTCATCCCCACGCCGCCGGCTACCCACCTTCAGCCGGCGTCCCCGCCGGCACGCCCACCGAGGGCGACGAGCCAACCACCTTCTTCCCGGCGCAGCCGAACGCCACCTTCCAGACGCCCGGCGCCTTCCAGCGACCCGCTGCATTCCAGGGCCCGACCACCACACCGCGGCCGAACGCATCCCATCCACCTGCCGCGTCGCCGTCGCCCACCACGTCGCCGCCGCCCACCACGTCGCCGCCGCCCACCACGTCGGAGCGATCCGCCCCGATGCAGCCTGCCTCGCCAGAGCGGCCAACCGACTCGGCGAGGCGGCCGGCCAGGCAGGGCCAGCCGAACGACCCGGCCCAGCGACCTCCCGGAACCGGGGTCCGCCCGTTCGTCACGGCCGGCAAGAAGGACGAACCGACCGACCGAGTCGTCGCCGTGCAGGAGCCGCCAGGTGCCGCGGCGACCAGCAAGGACGCAGACGACCCCACCCTCGCGGCACACGCTGATGAACCAACCCTCGCGGCGGACCCGGGCGAACCGACCGCGGTGATCACCGGCGAAGAGCCCACAGCCAGCCAGCCGGAGCGAATCTTCGTCACGCATCCAAACGGTGTCTCCGAGGAACACCCCGCCGAGGAGTTGACGGCTTCCCACCAGCCCACCGACCAACCGACCGCCGCCGAGGCGGGCGAACCCGCGAGTGGTCAAGCCGAACAACCGGTCCCCGCGGCCGGGGTGGGCGACTCCGCCGGCGCCGAGGGCGAGACGCCGGCCGAGGAGGATGACGCGGAGACCGTCATACCGGCCGCGTTGGCCACTGAGAAGGACGGCGAGAAGACGCAGGTCATCCGGGCTCCGAAGGATCGGGAGGTGGGTGCCGGGCCGACTCGGGACTTCCGGGGTGGGGGCAAGACCTACCTGGACGGGCCCGGGGAGCAGACGCAGGTGATCTACCTGCTGGAGCCGACCAACGCGGAGCATGCCGCTCAGCAGGCGGCCAAGGCCCGCGTCGCTGAGCAGGAAGCTCGGGATCGGGCTGCTCAGGAACGGGCACGGCAGGCGTTCCGGGATCGCGCGGCTCTCGAACGGGCGCGGCAGGCGTTCAACGAACGAGCAGCCGCCGAAGCCCGCAGCGTCGGCGAGGAAACGCAGATCATCAAACTCCCCTTCCTGGGCAAGCAAGGCCCCGCAGACCGGGACCACGGCAGTGAGGATCTCGGCGGCGAAGGTCGAGATCGCGGAGATCAAGGCAGCGAAAACGACGGTAAGACGGCGGTGCCGGTCACGCCGGGTGATGATGACCAGACGACATCACTGGGCCCGCGGGGCAGTGACGACCAGACGGCGTCACTCGTCGCACCAGGCGATGACGACAAGACGACTCTGCTCACCGCGCCCGGCGACGACGGTCAGACAACAACATTGATCAGGCCGGACAGCGACGACCAGACCACGCCGCAGGGTGGACGCGGGAGCAGCGAAGGGACAACGTCCGTCGTCACACCAAGCGACGACGACAAGACGACCCTGCTCGCGACGGCCGGGACTGACGACAGGACGACGTCGTCGATCACTCCAGGTGATGATGACCAGACGACATCATTGGGCACGCGGGGCAGTGACGAGCAGACAACCTTGCTTGTCACGCCGGGGAGTGATGAGGATGAGCAGACGACACCGCTGAGCAGGGTTGATGACGGCGGGGGCGAGAACACCACGCTCTTGCGGCACGCGACGGTTATGCCGGCGCTGGTTGATGGGGTGGGTGGGGAGCGGCGGGCTCGGTCCATCGTGGATCAGGAGCGGCCCGATCCGGCGGCCGATCCGACCACGCGACTGATCCCGGTGCAGCGGGACCCGGTACCAAACCAGCAGCGGGGGCCGGCGCAAGACCAGCAGCGAGGGCTGGCGCGAGACGAAAAGCATGAACCGGCGGGAGACCGAGAGCGGGACCCGGCGCAGGACAGAGACCGGGACCAGCAGGGGGAATCGGAGCGAGACCTGGAGCGTCAGCAACCAGCGCGTCCGCGCAGCCTGATGGACATGGAACGGCCGGCCGACGAAGGATGAGCAGGTCAGATCGCTTCTCGTCGGCTCAGCGAGACCGGCCGGTCAGGGAGGGCGCGGCCAGAAGCCCGGCCGATCAGGGTGGCGCAGTCAGAGGCACGCCGCGGTCAAAGGCCGAGGCAAAGAGGCCGGCTAGCGCCAGTCGGCCCAAGAACGGATCGGTGGGCCCACCCGGCTGCCCCAGACGAGGCCCCAACGGATTCGGACGACGCCCCATGACCAGCCGGTGTCTGTGACATCTCCGCCCCACAGCATGGCCGATCACCCCACCAATCTGTTAGAGCGGCAGCCGGTCCCGCGGTCACGTCGCCCGATCGCGACCGCGGAACCGACCGGTCGAAGGCCGGGACGCCCGCACGACGTCAGGCCGGTGGCCCGCCAGCCACCGGCCTCCCCCGCAACCGGGGGCCCTGGTCCGGGGCCCGGAACGGGGGACCGGGCCGGTGAACCTGGGCCCCTGGGGGTCGGGTGTCGGCCCGTCCAGGGTGTTCGTTGAGCCTTGCCGTTTTCTTGACGCCGACCGGCCTCAGTAGACTCGGCCCGATGCTGGAGGTTCGGCTCCTGGGCGCGGTCGAGATCGTGATCGCGGGTGAGCCTGTCGAGATGCGGCGCCCGCAGTCACGCGCGGTGCTGGCGGCGCTTGCCGTCGATCTGGGTCGGCCCGTGTCCGCGGCCACCCTGATCGACCGGGTCTGGGATGACGAACCGCCGAAGGGCGCCCAGAGTGTGCTCTATTCCCACATCACCCGGCTGCGGGCCGCGCTGCAGACCGAAGACACCGCGAATCCGCTGGTACGCCGCCCGGCCGGCTATGTCCTCGACCTTGATCCGGACGCGATCGACCTGCACCGGTTCCGCCGCCTGACCACCTTGCCGGCCTCGACGGCCGAGTTGCGGGAAGCGCTCGACCTGTGGCGCGGTGAGCCGCTGGCGGGCATCCGGGGGCGCTGGGCCGACAACGTCCGGGTGACGTGGCGTCAGCAGCGGCTGGACGCCGCGGTGGCCTGGGCGTCGGCGGCGGGCAACGATGCCTCGGTGGTGCCGGGGATCCGGGCCCTGTTGGACGAATATCCGCTGGCCGAGCCGCTGGCGGCGGCGCTGATGCGGGTGCTGGCGGCGACCGGGCGTACGGCGGAGGCGTTGGCGGGTTTCGCCGAGCTCAAGGTGCGGCTGCGTGACGAGCTGGGCGCCGACCCGGGCGCCGAACTGCAGAAGATCCATGTGGCGACGCTGCAGGCCGGCGGGGCCGCGACCGAGACCCGGGCACCGATCCGCCAGCTGCCGACCCCGGTGGCCGGTTTCACGGGCCGGGAAACCGCTCTCGCGACCCTCGACTCCATGATCGACGAACCGGCCCGGACCGCGGTCATCTCGGCCATCTCCGGTACGGCGGGCATCGGGAAGACCGCCTTGGCCGTGTACTGGGCGCAGCGGGTGGCCGAGCGGTTCCCGGACGGTCAGCTCTACGTGAACCTGAACGGCTTCGACCCGGGTGGGCAGGCGCTCGACCCGACCGTGGCGCTGCGGCAGTTCTTGGGGGCGCTGGGTACGAAGGCCGAGCAGATTCCGGACGACCGCGCCTCGATGGCCGCCCTCTACCGCAGCCTGCTGGCCGGGCGGCGGATGCTGGTGCTGCTCGACAACGCTCGCGACCCCGAGCAGGTGCGCCCGCTGCTGCCCGGCGCGTCGTCCACGTTCACGGTGGTGACCAGCCGCAACTGGCTGACGTCGCTGGTCGCGGCCGAGGGCGCCACCCCGGTGACGCTCGACCTGATGACCGCCGACGAGGCGCGGGGGCTGCTCGAGCGCCGGCTCGGCAAGGAGCGGGTGGCCGCCGAGCCGGAGGCGGTCGACCGCATCATCGAGCGGTGCGCCCGCCTTCCGCTGGCCTTGAGCATCGCCGCCGCCCGGGCGTTGCAGTCGGGGGCGCCGCTGCGGAGCCTGATCGACGAGCTGGAACAGCAGCCGTGGGACACCTTGGACGCCGGCGACCCGCTGACCCAGGTCCGGGTGGTGTTCTCCTGGTCCTACCGGGCGTTGAGCCGGCCGGCGGCGCGGCTCTTCCGGCTCCTGGGCCTGCATCCGGGCCCGGACATCTCGGTGGCCGCCGCCGACGCGCTGATCATGGGCGACGCCCAGCCGCTGCTGACCGAATTGTCCGCGGCGAGCCTCACCACCGAGCACCGCCCGGGCCGCTACATCCTGCACGACCTGTTGAGCGCCTACGCCGCCGAACTCAGCGAGACCGCCACGGAGCCGGCCGCGCCGAGCGAGATCGCCGGGGAGCAGGGTGAATTCAGTGAGATCGAGGGCGACGGCGAGACCAAGGGCGAGACCGAACAGCAGGTCCTGGCCCGCCTGCTCGACCACTACCTCGCCATCGCCTACGCGGCCGACAAGCAGCTCGACCCGGTCCGCGACCCGATCACGTTCCCGATCGACAAGGTGCATGAGGGCACACCGCCGAAGGACTGGTTCGAGCAGGAACATCGCGTCCTGCTGTCGCTGCAGGCCCGCGCCGCCGAGACCGGCCACCGGCGCGAGGCGTGGCAGCTGGCCTGGTGCCTGGACAACTTCCTGCACTTCAACGGCCTGTGGCACGACCGCGTGCACGCGTGGCAGGTGGCCGTCGACCACCCCGAGGACACGAACGCGGCCGCTCACGCGTACCTCAACCTGGGCCGGGTGGACAACCGCCTGAAGCGGCACGCGGACGCCGAGAACCACCTCGGCCGGGCCCTCGCGCTCTTCGAGGAACGCGGGGACGCGATCGGCCAGGCGCACGCCCACCGCGCCCTGAGCTGGGTGAGCGAGGCGCACGGCGATCTGCGGGGCGCGCTCGATCAGGACCGGCTGGCGCTCGCGTTGTTCGAGGAGGCCGGCAACCGGCAGGGCATGGCCGACGCGTTGAACTCGGTGGGCTGGGACCAGTGCCTGGTCGGCGAGCACGAGGCGGCGCTGGAGACCTGCGAGCGGGCCCGGACGATCCACCGCGCGATCGGCGACCGCTGGGGCGAGGCGTCCAGCCTGGACAGCCTCGGCTTCGCCAACCACCACCTGGGCCGGTACGCCGAGGCCGTGGACCGGTACGAGCAGACCCTCGCGGTGGTCCGTGACCTCGGCGACCGCTACTTCGAGGCGGACACGCTGACCCGGCTCGGCGAGACCCACCGCGCCGCCGGCGACGTGCCCGCGGCCCGGAAGGCCTGGCAGCGCGCGCTCGACATCCTCACCGAGCTGGGCCACGACGAGGCTGACGACGTCCGCACCAAGATCAACGACTTGCGTTAGAAAACGCGAGCGGGTTGCGCAACGTCCCGATCAGCTGGAGCGCCTCCGACGGGTCGGCCAGGTTGACCATCTGCTGGTTGTTGCGCAGCTGGAGCCGGTTGAGGCAGGACAGCGCGAACTCGGGCTGGAAGATGTCGTAGCGATCGGCCAGGTGCGGCACCGTCGCCAGGTAGTCGGCGACGCACTCGGACACCACCCGCCAGAAGTCGTCGGTCGGCAGGACCGGTTCGAGGCGTACGGCGAGGAAGCGGAAGAAGCAGTCGAACACGTCGGTGTAGATCGACAGCATCCGCATCTCGTAGGGAACGTCGGCCCGGATCCGGGCGGCGGATTCCGGCACCTCGGTGAAGTCGGACATCACCACGATCTCCTCGGCGATGTCCTTGAAGATCACCCGCTCGACCGCGTGGTCCTTCAGGACCATGATCACGTTCTCGCCGTGCGGCATGAACGCCAGGTCGTACGCGTAGATGCTGTGCAGCAACGGCGTCAGATAGGCGTCCAGGTAGCGCCGCAGCCAGACCGCCGGGTCGAGCCCGCTGCGCCGCACCAGCTCGGCCGCGAACGAGCCGCCGGCCCGGTCGACGTGCAGCAGCGAGGCCATGGTGGCGAGGCGACGCCCGGGCTCGAGGCCGGTGACCGGGCTCTCCCGCCACAGAGCGGCAAGCATTTTCCGGTACGGGGAGTAGCGATCGGTCGCGGCCTCGTAGGCGGCCGGGTGGTACCCGATGGCGGCCTGCTCCCGCAGGATCGTCAGGCCGGTTCCCTTGAGCACCTCGTCCGAGGAGATCAGGCCGGCCAGCCAGTCGTTGATGGCCGGCGTGGCCGCCATGTAGGCCGCCGACAGCCCGCGCGTGAAACCCATGTTGAGCACGCTGATCGCCGTCTTGACGTAGGGCCGCGCCGGCTGGGACAGGTTGAAGAAGGTGCGGATCGACTGCTGGGCCAGATGCTCGTCCGGACCTTCGCCGAGGTGGATGAGCCGGCCGGTGGCGAGCTCCGCGGCGAAGGTGACGGACAGTTTGTTGTCCCACTGCCACGGATGCACCGGGAACAGGTGGTAGTCGTCGGGAAGATCGCCGGCGAAGAAGGCGAGCTCGGGCGCCAGCAGGTCGGCGTAGGACGTGTCCTCGCACGAGGTGAACGTCGAGTGGTCGCGATGCGCCGCGAGCCAGACCAGCCGGACCGGCCGCGCGGCCTCCGGCGCGTACCGGTGGTAGTCCTCGAGGCCGAAGCCGAGCCGCCCGTTGTTGGCGACGAAGCACGGGTGCCCCTCGGTCATCGACGTCTCGATCGTCTGGAAGCCGGCGTCGACCAGCTCGGCGACCGGGATGTCGGGCTTGGCGTCCTTGAAGGCCATGCCGGCCAGGCTGGAGCTCAGCTCTTCGAGGTAGACCGGGAGCACGGCGTCACTGATCTCCAGCGCCTCCCGCGTGTCCAGCACGAACTGCAAGGCGTCGGGCACGGCCGCCGGGTGACGCACGATCGACCCGGGGTCGACGGTCCAGTGGTCGAGCGGGCCGTGCGTCGCGGCGAAGCGGTAGACCACCGGGCCGGCCACGATCTCGAACCGGCCGTTGGCGTAGCGAGGGGTGAACAGTCTCTCGTGGGTGAACTCGGCGATCGCCTTGGCGATGAGGCGGCGGTTCACCTCTTCCCAGGCTTCTTGGTGCAGATGTGAGATCACGCCGCCGCTCCGATCCGGGTCAGGAATTGTTCGCGGGTGCACGTACTCAGCAAGGCCTTCTTCTCCGGTTTCTGAATCTCGCGGACCACCTCGAAGCCGACCGCGGCGTTGAGCGCGTGCACCGCGGTGTTGCCGACGTCGGGCTCGACCACGACGCGACGCACCGCCGGATCGTCGAAGAGCCAGGCCATCACCGTGGTGATCACACCGAGGGTGAAGCCGTGCAGCGGTTGCGAGGCCGGCGCGCAGAGGAAATGCATCCCGACGTCCCCGTCGGCCGCGTCGAACAGTCCCGGCAGTTCCACGAACCGCGGGTCATAACGTTCGGCCAGGAAAGCCGGCGTCCCGTCCCGGAAACCGAGGAAGGCATCGTGATGGGGATCGTCGGCGATGCGGCGGTATTCGGTGGCGACGTCATCGACCGACGAGTCGAGCATCATCCAGTACGCCGCCTTGGGATGCGTGACCCACGAATGCAGCAGCTCGACATCGGCCTCCAGGGAAAGCGGCCGCAACGAGAAGGTGCCGAGATTCTCGTCAGCGCGGGCATAGGAACTCATGAGGCAACCCCGAATTCCTGGAAAGCGATGCTCTTCTCGATCGGATAGACCTCCCGGCCGAGCATCTCGCGGATGATCCACGAGTTCCGGTAGGCGCCCATGCCCAGGTCGGGCGAGGTCAGGCTGTGCGCGTGGGTGGCCGCGTTCTGCAGGAAGATCTCCCGGCCGTCGTGGTCGATCGAGTAGTTGCGGGCCACATCGAACCGGCCGTGCCCGTCCCAGCGGATCCGGTCGCGGATCGGCGCCAGGAACGCCGGCACGTCGTATTTGTAGCCGGTGGCCAGCACCAGTCCCTCGGTGTCCAGCGAATAGTCCCGGTCCTGCTCGACATGCCGCAATCCGAGCGTGTAGACGCCATCGGCATAGGCGGCGGTCAGCAGCTCGGAATTGGTGAGCAGCCGGGTCGGCACCGGCCCCTCGATGCTTTTCGCGTAGAGGGTGTCGTAGATGTCGTTGATCAGGTCGGCGTTGATCCCCTTGTACAACCCCTTCTGCCCGGCCTCGAGCTCGTAGCGGCGCTGCTCGGGCAGGGCGTGGAAGTAGTCGATGTAGTCCGGGGAGGTCATCTCGAGCGTGAGCTTGGTGTATTCCAGCGGGAAGAACCGCGGCGACCGGGTCACCCAGTTCAGCCGATAGCCGTAGGCGCCGATGTCACCGAGCAGGTCGGCGTAGATCTCGGCGGCGCTCTGCCCACTGCCGAGCACCGTGATGCTGCGCTTGGAGCGCAAGGCCTGACGGTGGTCCAGGTAGGACGAATTGTGCAGCAGGTCGCCGTCCAGGCCGCGGAGAGGCTCGGGTACGTACGGCGGGGTGCCCGTGCCGAGGACCAGCCGGCGCGCGCGGTGTTCGGTGCTTCCCACCCGTACCCGATAGCCCTGACCGTCGTGGGTGATCTCCGTGACGCGCTGCCCGAAGCGCAGGTTGGGCAGCTTGGCCGCGGCCCATCGGCAGTAGTCGCTGAACTCGCCGCGCAGCGGGTAGAAGCTCTCCCGGATGTAGAACGAGTACATCCGGCCGGACTCCTTGAGGTAGCTCAGGAAGGAGTACGGCGAGGTCGGGTCGGCCAGGGTGACCAGGTCGGCCAGGAACGGCGTCTGGAGCCGGGTGCCGTCCAGCATCATGCCCGGGTGCCAGCTCACGTCGGTGCGGGCCTCCAGGAACAGCCCATCCAGGTCTTCGATCGGCGCGGTCAGGCAGGCCAGGCCCAGGTTGTACGGGCCCAGCCCGATCGCGATGAAGTCGTACATGGATGCTCCCTTCAGCCGAGCAGGACCGGCGTCGTCCGGCTGGCGGCGTGCTCGGCGATCCGCTCCAGCACGTACTCGATGTCTTCCCTGGTGGTCAGCGGATTGAGCAGGGTGAACTTGAGGAACTGGCGGCCGTCCACGGTGGTGCCGGCGATGAGCGCCTCGCCGGAGGCGGCGAGCGCCTCCCGGGCGTACAGGTTGACCAGGTCGGCCCGGTCGGAGTCGGCGGGCAGGTAGCGGAACACCACCGTGCTCAGGTCGGACCGGGTGACCACCTCGAAGCGCGGGTCCTCGGCCAGCAGCTCGTACGCCTCGGCGGCCCGGTCGACGACCTCGTCGAAGAGCGCGCCGATCGCGTCCGCGCCCATGATCCGCAGCGTCATCCAGAGCTTCAGCGCGTCGAACCGGCGAGTGGTCTGCAGGCTCTTGTCGACCTGGTTCGGGATGCGCGCCTCGGCCATCCGCTTCGGGTTCAGGTAGTCGGCGTAGTAGGTGGCGTGCCGCAGGGTGGCGCCGTCCCGGACCAGCAGGGCGCTGCTGCTGACCGGCTGGAAGAACGACTTGTGGTAGTCGACGGTCACCGAGTCGGCCCGTTCGATGCCGGCCAGCAGGTGCCGCCGGGTGGGCGAGGCGAGCAGGCCGCAGCCGTACGCGGCGTCGACGTGCAGCCAGGTCTTGAAGGTCTCGCACAGGTCGGCGATGCGTGGCAGCGGGTCGATGGTGCCGAAGTCGGTGGTGCCGGCGGTGGCCACCACGGCCATCACGGTGTCACCGCGCCGGTGGCAGCGGACCAGTTCACCGGCCAGCGCGCTGACCGACATCCGGCGCTGGTCGTCGGTGGGCACCACGATCACCGCGTCCGCGTCCAGGCCGAGCAGCTTGGCCGCCTTCTGCACGCTGAAGTGAGCGGCGGCGGATGCGATGATCCTCTTCCGGCCCGGGCCGGCCTTTCCCCGGGCCGCTTCCCGGGCCTCTCCCCGAGCCTCTTCGCGGGCCTCTCCCCGGGCCTCTTCGCGGGCCAGGAGCAGGGCGTGCAGGTTCGACTGGGTGCCGCCGCTGGTGAAGACACCGTCCGCGGCCGGGCCGAACCCGATCCGGCCGGCCGTCCAGTCGATCAGCCGCCGCTCGATCAGCGTGCCGCCGGCGCTCTGGTCCCAGGTGTCCAGCGAGGAGTTGACCGCGCTCAGCACCGCCTCGCCGAGCAGCGCCGGGATCACCACCGGGCAGTTCAGGTGGGCCAGGTACCGCGGGTGGTGGAAGTACACCGCGTCGCGCAGGTAGACGTTCTCCAGCTCGTCCAGGGCCGCGGCCGGACTGCCGAGGGGACGGTCCAGGTCGACGCCGGCCACGTCGGCCGTCAGTTCCTCCGGCGTGACGCCGGTGAACGGCGCCGTGGTGCCGGCCACGCGGTACGCCACCCGGTCGACGCCCTGAACCACTACCTCTCGATAGACGTCGGCCGAGCCGTTGGTGAGCAGATGGTCGCGGGGATCACCCGGGATACTCATGGCGGGTCCTCAATGGTCGATTGTGGACGGTGGTGGCACGGGCGCCGGTGGCCGTGCCGCGTCGGGCTAGCCCAGGTTCCTCATCGAGCGGCCGTCCAGTAGGCCAGCGACCTGACCCGGTGCTTGTCGACCGCCAGGTCGCGCCGGATGTGCTTGGCGATCGCCCGGGTGCTGCCCGCCTCGCAGGCCACCCAGTAGAACGCGTCGTCGCGGCGCGGCAGCTCGGCGGTCACGGTCTCGACGAGCAGCTGCCCGTCGCGCTCGCGCGGCACCCAGGTGACCGCCTGGTCCGGACGGTTGCGCAGCGGCAGGGACTTCTCGTCGTCGTTGGCGTACTCCAGCCAGACCGTGGCCGGCAGCTCCGCGGACGCGTCGAAGATGCTGTTGACGGCCGGGATCGCGGTGGCGTCGCCGACCACGAGGAGATGGGCCGGGCTCGGGTCGGGCAGCTTCCAGTCGCTGCCCAGCAGGGTCGCCTCGATCGTGTCGCCCGGCTTCGCGGCCCGCGCCCACCCGGCCGCGGTGCTGTCGTGCAGCACGAACTCGAGATGGAACCGCCCGGTCGACGGGTCGGGGTCGACCAGCGTGAACGCCCGCTGATGGGGCTTGCCGTCGAGCTCGAACCAGAGCCGGAGCCACATCGTCGGGTGCACGTCGCAGGCCTGGAGGAGGTCACCGCCGTCGATGTGCAGGCGGTGATAGTGGTCGTTGACGGACTCGGCGCCGAGTACGGTCAACCGGAAGTCACGCCCGCCGAAGGCCTTGATGACAAGACCTTCCCAACCTTTCTTCACGCCACCCTCCCCAGCGACCGTTGCTTAGGTGAGGGTAACCTAACCATCTCGACAAGCAAGAGGACCATGACGAGCTTCATCAACCGCGACGAATGGGGTATCCCACACCTCGTCGCCGACTCCGTGCTCGACCTGGCGTTTCTTCAGGGCCGAGCGGCCGCGCGTGATCGGGCGTGGCAGATCGAGGTCGAGCGGCGGAGATCCGAGGGGCGCTTGGCCGAGTGGATCGGCGCGGCCGAGGTGGGGTGGGACCGCTTCGCCCGCCGGGTACGCCTGGACGACACCGCCCGGCGCTCGTTCGAGAAGCTCGACGACACCACGAAGCAGTGGCTCCGGTCCTACGTGGACGGTGTGAACAGCGAGCTGCCGGCGGCCGAGGCGCCGGAGTTCGTGGCGTACGGCGTGCGCCCGTCGCCGTGGCGACCCTGGACTCCGCTGGGCATCTTCCTGGTGCAGCACATCCTCTTCGGCACGTTCCCCAGCAAGATGTGGCGGGCCCACGTCGAGTCCACGATCGGCTCGCTCCCGGTCGTCGGTGATCCGTCGTCCGGCAGCAACGCGTGGGCCGTCGCCGGCTCGTACATCGCCGGCGACCCGCACCGGATCCTCGAACTACCCGGCGTCTACCAGCAGGTGCGGCTGACCTGCCCGGAGTTCGACGTGGCCGGTTTCGCCTTCCCGGGCGTCCCGGGGGTGCCCCACTTCGGCCACGCCGGGTCGGTGGCCTGGGCGATCACCAACGCGATGTCCGACTACCAGGACCTCTACCAGGAGGAGCTGCGCCGGTCGGCCGGCTCGGTGCAGGCCCGGTCGGCCTCCGGGTGGGAGGAGGTGTCGCGGCACGTCGAGACCATTGCGGTACGCGATGAGCCCGCCGTCGAGGTCGAGGTGATCGAGACGCCCCGCGGTCCGATCATCGACCGCGACCTGGCGCTGCGGGTGCCGGCCCGGGTCGAGTTCGACCTCGGCTTCGGCGCGCTGCTGCCGCTGCTCCGGGCCAAGACGGTCGACGACGTGGTGGCCGCGCTGGCGGGCTGGGTCGAGCCGGTCAACTCGGTGATCGCCATGGACTCCGGCGGCACGCTGGTCAGCTTCGTCGCCGGGAAGGTGCCGCTGCGCGACGATCGGGTGCGGCAGGTGCCGGTGCCGGCCTGGGAGCCGCGGTACGAATGGCAGGGTTACGCCCCGCTCCCCCGGTCGGTTCGCGAGGTGGTGGTCAACGCCAACGACGCGCGCCCCGGCGACACGGCCGAACTGGGCAACGACTTCGCGCCGCCGGCCCGGGCCGACCGCATCGCCGCGCTGCTCCTGGCCGCGACGCCACCGGCCGAGATCCACACCGATGTGCTGGCCGACCCCCGGCTCTTCGACGTGCTCGCCCGGGTGTCCGCCCACCCCGCGGCCCGCCGGCTGCTCGACTGGGACCGGCGGATGGACGCCGATTCGCTCGACGCGGGCCTCTTCGCCGCGTGGCGGCACGCGGCGACCCGGCTGATCGTGGCGTCGCTGCCGGCGTTGCTGACCGAGACCGGGTACGACCCGCTGTTCGCGCCGTGGCTCGACCCCTACCAGCGGGTCGGGCGAGCCCTGCCGACCCTGCTCACCGACGAGATCGCCGTCGCCGCCCTCGCCGGCCTTTCAGCACGGCCCTGGGGTGAGACGCACGTGCTCACACCAGTTGTCGTCGTTCCGGAGACCGCGCTCGACCAGGTCGTACCGCTGCCCGGCGACAACGACTGCGTGCGCTCCACCTCGAGCATGGTGGGCGTGACCGATGCCTGCTGGAAGGGGTCGGTCGCGCGGTACGTGTGGGACCTGTCTGATCGGTCGGCGTCGCGGTGGGTGGTGCCGTTCGGCGCCTCGGGCCGGCCGGGCGACCAGCACTTCGCCGACCAGCTGCCGCTCTGGGTGGCCGGCGACCTGGTGCCGGTCTTCCCCGATCAGCTGACGGTCGAGGAGACCCTCCAGCCGGCGGCGAACGCGGACGGCTCCAGCGGCGGCGAGTAGAGGAAGCCCTGGGCCCGCCGATAGCCCAGGTCGCGCAGCACCTCCGCCTGCTCCGTCGACTCCACGCCCTCGGCCACCGTGGTCAGGTCGAGGGCCCGGGCGATCTGGCTGACCGCGGTCGCCACCGCGGTCGGCCGGGAGTCGATGCCCAGCCGCTCGACGAACGACCGGTCCAGCTTGAGACCGGACATCGGGCAGGTGAGCAGCAGGCCCAGCGACGACGCGGCGGTGCCGAAGTCGTCCAGGGCCAGGTCGAGGCCGAGCCCGCGGAGGCCGTGCAGCGCGGCCAGGACCATCGGCTCGTCCAGCGTCGCCGACTCGGTGATCTCGATGACCAGGCGGTCGGGCGGGATGTCGTGCTCGGCCAGCAACGCCGCCACCTCGTCGACGAAGCCGGGCGCCTGGAGCTGGCGGCCGGCCACGTTCACGGCCATGGCCAGGTCCCGGGCCGCCGGATGGTCCCGCCGCCACTCGGCGAGCTGGCGGCACGCCTCGCGCAGGATCCACCGGCCCAGGCGCACGATCTCGCCCGTACGCTCCGCGGTCGGGATGAACTCGGCCGGCGAGATCTCGTCCCGGCCCGGCGGATGCCACCGGACCAGCGCCTCCGCGCCGGTCACGCGGCCGGTGGCCATCTCCACCACCGGCTGGTAGACCAGGCCGAACTGGTCGGTGCCGACCGCCTCCCGCAACCGGGTGCCGAGCTCGACCGTCTCCATGATGCGGGCGCCCATGTCGGCCGCGTACTGCTGGATGCCGCCCTTGCCGGCGTCCTTGGCCGCGTACATCGCGATGTCCGCGTTGCGCATCAGGCCCTCGGCGTCATCACCGGGCGCGGCCGGCGCGACCCCGATGCTGGCCTTGACCACGAGCATGTGGCCGTCGACCCGGGCGGGCTGCACCACGTCGGCCAGGATCCGGTCGGCCATCGCGGCCGCCTCCGGCTCGCTCACCCCGCGCAGCAGCACCGCGAACTCGTCGCCGCCCAGCCGGGACACCAGGTCCTCGGCCCGGACCGCGTTGCGCAGCCGATCGGCGACCGTGGTCAGCAACCCGTCGCCGACACCGTGGCCGAGGGTGTCGTTGACCGCCTTGAAGTCATCCAGGTCGATCAGCAGGACGGCCAGCCCGCGGGCCACGGCACGGGGGTCGGCCAGGTCGGCCGCCACCGCCTCGGCGAACGAGGTCCGGTTGGCCAGCCGGGTCAGGCCGTCCCGGGTGGCCTGCTCGTGCAGCATCGCCTGGTGGCCGCGCAGGTCGAGCAGGGTGGCGTCGAGCTTGTTGATCAGGTCGAAGTTGTCCAGGAAGGCGAGCAGCTGCCGGATCACCACGATCGCGGTCACCGCGATCACACCGACCACCCCGCCCCACGCCCGGTAGCCCAGGTCGCGCGGCATCACGGCGAGGAAGGTGGCGAAGGTCGCGGCGACGGCCAGGTACGGCAGCACGTTGTACGGCCGGCGCCGGTGCTCCCGGCGGAAGTCCGGCCGTACCCTCGTCTGCAGTTCCTGCACCCGGGGACCGACCGCGAACAGCGCCGCCGCCAGGATCCGCAGCGCCATCAGCACCGGATGCAGCCGGCCGTCGGATCCGAGGATCGGCACCGCGGTGGTGAGCGCCAGCAGGCCGGCGGCCACGATCATCGGGATCGAGCCGCCCTTGGTCATCGGCGCCGTCCCGCTGAGCACCATCCGCACCGCGGCGAACGCGGCCAGCAGCAGCACGCTGGCCGCGATCAGCGTGCTGATCAGCTCCAGCCCGGCCACGCTCTGCGAGTTGAGACTGAAACACCAGGCCATCACGCCGCCGCCGAGCAGCACGGCGAGGGCGTCCAGGTAGAACCGGAGCCGTTCGCCGCGCGAGCCGCCCGGCGACTTGTGGCTGAGCATCCGCCCGACCACCAGCGAACAACCGGCCAGGTACATGACGGTCGGCACCACACCGCCGTTGATCTCGGCCACCACCGGCCACCCGATCGACCGCACGAACTGGTAACCGTCCCCGATCAGGAACGCGACCGCGGTCCCCGACAGCGTGAGCATGTAGCTCCGGACGATCCGATCGACCCCCGGCACCCGAGCCGCCCGCAGGCAGAACCACCCGAGCAGCACATCCAGGGGCACCTGCGCACCCCAGATGAACCGGAGCTTGAAGACGGTGTCCCCGACATCGACCAGCGGCACCAGCGAGGCGAGCAACGCGAACCCGAGCGTCCCGGCCACGCCAGGATCCCGCAGCACCTTCCAGGCGCTACGCCACCACCCGCTGACCAGGCTCACGGCCGAAGAATCGGCACCGGCCCACCCGACTCAACGACTTCAGGGCAACTTCAGTTCGTCCCCCGCCCCGCGCCGATCCAGCTCCAGCTGCGCGAACCGCACATCCTCGGGCACCTTGAGCGGCGAGTACCCGTCACGATCCAGCCGCGACCCGAGCCGCACATCACACCGGCCCAGCAGGTAGAGCAGCCCGTTGAGCGGCTGCCCGAGCTGCCGCACCGGCCGAGGCGCCCCGTCCACCAGCACCGTCTTGTCCTCGGCATACACCGGCAGCTCGGCGATCATCCGCCGGATCGCCGCCACCCGGTCGCTACCGCCCAGCAACCTCTTGACGGCGTCCACCCGCAGGTAGAGGCGGTTGGTGCTGTACATCGCGTCGGCGACCCAGGCGCCTTCGGCCACGGCGAGCCGGCCGCCCCGGATCCGCAGGGCGCCACCGCGGTCGTACCGCCGGAGCTCCGCCGGAGCTCGTCGCGGCGAGCGGACGCCCCCGCTGATCCGACGACCAGCCCTCCGCGTCCGCGCGAACGGTCCCTTCACCCTCACCCGCCGAGTACGCCCACGGCACGGCATGCACCACCGCATCAACCGTCGCATGGCGCTCGAGATGGCCGATCGTCCCCGGGTCGAGCCGGAACAGCACATCATCGGCGTTGGCCATGACCAGATACTTGACGCCGGCGTCGGCCCACCGGTCGAACAGCCCGGAGATGATCGACGCGGTGAACAGGCCCATGCTCCCGTGTGGTTTCCGGCTCGGCACACCCCGCTCGTCCCGGACGATCGCGTCCACCCACCGCCGCGGGTCGCCGGCCAGCAGGTCCCGGTCCACCCGATAGACGCCGTGCTGCCGGAATAGATGCGTCGAGCTCCGGTACGGCTCGTCCAGCCCGTCCCACCAGGCGTGCAGGGCGTCGGCCCCGGTGGCCGAGCCCATCACCGCGACCGGCATCCGGGCGTCCCAGTGGCGGACGTTGGCCATCCGGATGTCCAGCGCGCTCACCGGCCGGCCGGCCAGCCGCAGCACCTTGGTCAGCGCCTTCTGCCGCCGGGGGTCGTGCTCCGGCAAGTCGTACCCGCCGAACCGGCCACCGGTGCCACCGGCCGGAACCAGCACCGCCACCTCGCCTCCGGCCAGCGCCTTCCGCCCTGCCAGCCGATCGGCGTCGTCCGGCGTGATGAGGGCGGCCCACGGCCGCGTCACGCTGGACAGTTCAAGAGGCTGGTGCCGAAACACGCTGTCCAGCAGCGCCAGCGTCACACCGTCGGCGTGGCCGTTGGCGCTCCCGAAAACCGGCGGCACGTACCGGAGGATCGTTTCGACGGTCTCCGCCAGGCTCAGCCCCCTGGTCACGTCGGACAGGTGACCGTTCGGCTCGCCGTGCCGGACCCGCGGGTCGGCCGCCACGATCAGCTCGATCTCGTCCTCGGTGAGACCAGCCGCGAGAAGTTCGGTGGCCAGCTGGTCCGGGCCGGCAGCAAGGCGTGGACCTCGGTCCGCCCGGCGAGCAGTCCATCGCTGCGCGGAGATCGGCGTTGACGAGAGCCTCAAGGCTTCCTCTCAATCCGGTGCCGTAGCTACTCAATGCCGTCCGGATCCGCTTCCTGGCCTCGAGCGGCAGTGGAGTCGTCCGCATCGGATCGAACAACCGGCGGCTCGCTGATCACCAATGTGATCGCCAGGCGTCCTGAACTCTCATCGCGCAATTTGCCCGCGACAAACGCCTTCAGCACGAATCTTCTGTTCCGCTCCTTCAAGAGCACGGGCAGGACGCCGAAGAACTTCACCAGCACGACACTGATGGCACTGATCAGGCTCGCCCACGGCATTGTCGCAAAGAGGATCTTGAATAGGTCCTCGGACACATCGGTCACCCGCCTCAGTGCGTCGCATCAGCGCATCCATGCGCAGCCGCGCCCCATGTGCAGAGTGTGGTGCTCATTCGCACATCAGTCAATCCTGAACGTTTGGCAAGACCCGAAGGGCTTGGTTTGCGCTAGCATGGGCAAATGTGCGGAAGTCCTGCACAACAGCACAGGAGCGGGGGCCAGACAATGCCCGAGGCGGACGGCCCGGATCTCCACGCCAGCCGGCTACGCACCGAGATTCGCGATCTCATCCGGAGCACCCGCCGAGACCGCAACATCAGTCAAGCCGAACTCGGTTCGATGCTCGGTTCCAATCGATTCTTGATCATCCGGATCGAGAAAGGCGAGCGGGACGTCACCCTGGATGAGGCAAGAAGCCTTGACCAAGCTCTTGATCTGGACAAGCTCGCCGACCTGGTCGCGCAACTGCACGAGGCCACTGGGGACACCGGCAATCAGCGTGATCATGTCGTGCGGGAACTACTGCAAACGCCTGCGCTGGAGTCGGTGACCATCGTCGTCGCCGATGATCTCAATGTTTTCGGCATCCTGTTCGACAAGGACGCCGAGGCGATGCGGCTCGACGCTCGTGAGATCCGTGTCGTGTTCCCCACCTTCGAGCGTGAGCGTGTGTTGTTCGGCGGCAGTCCGCTCTGGGGCTTCTGGGAGCAGCAGATCAAGCGCCTCGCCGCACTCCAGGCTTGGCGAAGCGGCCATGCCGGAGCGTTCCAGGTGTACGAATCAGACGAGGTGACCTGCTCGATCGTCACAGCCGACACCCGCACGGGCACTCAGACGGCGTTCTGGCCCTCAGTTCCTGTCGTCGGTCCCCGAGGAGCGATGCGGATCGAGGGAAGCCGGTTGCCCGTGGTGACGGCGGCCGACACCGAGACGATCGGACGCCTTCGAGCACATGTCGAGCACCTGCTGGCCGGGCGTGAACACCTGCGCACCAACGAAGCGCTGTGCCGGTTCGACAACAACTCGCCCGACCCGACCTTCACTCGCTACTTCGCGCAGGGAATAGACGAGGAAGAGGACGTGGCCGAGAACGAAGGACTCGCCGTCTCCCTGGTGCTGGCTACGGCGCGTTGCCCCCGCAAGCACTACGGCGTCGGCCGGCGGGTGGTCGTGTACAAGCGACCGAGCTCCCGGCACGACCGCGGCATGGTCTCCCTGTTCAGTAATCCGGTCGATGACTCCGACATCGATGCCGCGCGCGCGAAGCGACTGGGTCTGGCGCGGGAACGAGGGCGCTCCACCCGCGGCGCGCTGGCGGCCACCTTGGACACCGACACGTTCTTGTCGCCCGCCGGCGGCGTGATCCCCGACCTGGCCTTCCAGATCTCCGCGGCGCGAGAACTCGCGATGTTCGGGCTGGTCGTCGAGCCCGAGCGGCTGAGGGAGGTGAAGCTGCCGTCGGAGCTGAGGCTGGTTCGCAAACCGGACAAGAACGGTCAACGCCGTGCTGCGATCGCTCCGAAACTCTTCATTCTCGAATTGGAGCCGGCCGGTCCGACGACCGAGTTGGACGTGCTCTTCGACGCCGGCGACAGCGAGGTGGTCGGCATCGAGGACATCGCCGAAAGCGACCAGCTCAACGGCTTCCTGGCCGCGGCC
Organism: Actinoplanes sp. NPDC051470; assembly: GCF_040682035.1. Classification (NCBI taxonomy): domain Bacteria; kingdom Bacillati; phylum Actinomycetota; class Actinomycetes; order Micromonosporales; family Micromonosporaceae; genus Actinoplanes; species Actinoplanes sp. NPDC051470. The sequence goes on along the minus strand of NZ_JBFBAA010000014.1, from coordinate 33,918 downwards.
AGGACCAACGGATTCCTGATCGACCTGTTGGAGAGGTTGGGGGTGGCGCGACGATGATGACTGCCGGTGCTCCAGGGACATGGTGGCGGTTCGGTGTATCGGCGCCCGGCCCGGCGACCTGGGGCGGGGCACGGCTGCTGCCCGGGCTCTACCGGCCGCTCGTGGTCTATCAGCCGGTGCTCGCGCTCACCGTGCTACGGCACGCTACGAACCGGCCCGAGATCGTGGTCGGCGTACGCGATCCCGGGTCGAACCGCTACCACCAGAACGTGGCCAGCGTGCCGACCCGGCGGGTGCCGCACGCGATCGCCCGGCACTGGCTGCGCGCGCTGCGGACCGGGCGACAGACGTCAGCCGCCACTCGGGCCGACCTCCGGGACGAGGTGGCCAACATCTTCAGCCGCAAGCTAGGTCTGGCCGACCGGCAGGAGCGCGCCGAGATCGGCTTCCATGTGGAGTCGCTGAGCGCCGCCCAGGGCATCAGCGTCATCGGTGAACACGAGGACGGGCGCCCGCGAACCGAGAGCCTGACCATGTTCAACGCGGTGGTCTGGGTCGAGAAGGGCGACGAGCACCTGCCGCCCGAGACGGCGTCCTACAGGCCTCTGGTCTGGGCCGACGTGGAAAACTTCGTGGCCATGTCGGAACACCGGGACACCGGCCGCCTGGAGAAGGGCTTCGAGCGCTCCTTCTTCTGCGCTTACGGCCTGTGCCTGGAGACCAGCGTCCGAGCCCTGCGCAAGATGCAACTCTGAAGGGGTGGACGTCGAGCACCTATCGGCTGACTGCCCTACGCCGCCAGAACGCGTGGCCCGCGCGTCTCCTGTGGCACCACTATCTCTCGGCGCGCCCCCGCCGCCGGTGACGCCGGTCAGCGCATTCGGGTCAGGGCGCCGCGCACCCGCTCCTGGGTTCGGCGGCGGGACTCGTTGGTGGCGCCCAGCACCAGCAGGACGGCGCCCAGGGGCACCAGGATCAGCCATGGGCCCCACGCGCCGACCAGGGTCGTCGCGAAGTGGACGGCCGCGATGACCGTGACCGCGCCGCCGACGACCACCGGGGCCTGCTGCTTGAACTGGGCGCCGACGATCAGGGTGCCGACCGCGCCGCAGAGGAGCAGGACCTCGCGCAGGGCGCCGCCGTCGGTGGTCAGGACGATGCCGACCGTGGGGACGAAGGCGGCCAGCAGCGCCGGGCCGTAGGCCGACCAGCTGCTCAGGTCGGGGCGGTTGCGGGCCTCGATGATGCCCACCACCAGGGCCAGGGCGGCGAACGGCAGGGTGTACGCCTCGGGCAGCACCACGTCGGACAGTGTCATGAACAGCCACCAGCCGACCACCTCGAAGATGACCGCCAGCCAGAACAGGTTGCGCCGCTGGCGGTGCGAGCGGTCGGGCCGGGTCGCGGTCAGGCCGAGCACCGCGCCCCAGGCGGCGAACAACGCGGCCAGGTGTTCCGGCGAGTCGAAGGCCAGCAGGCCGGCCAGGACGGCCGACGCGTAGCCGCTCCACTCGACGGTCAGCGCCTCGCGCCGATATTGCGGCAGCCCCAGGCGGGGCATCGACGCCTCGAGCATGAGCAGGCCGGCACCCACCGCCAGCACGCCGAACGACGCCCAGGCCCGCTCGAGGCCGGCCGCCGCCGCCGCGGTCAGCACGAAGCCCTGGCCCATCGACACGGTGAACAGCCAGCCCAGGATGCGGGCGTGGGCGGAACGCCCGGCGAGCGCCGCCACCAGGCCGACGCCCACCGCGGCGCCGAGCGTGAACAGCGTCAGCGGCTTGGTGGCCAGGCTGCCGGCGAGGCCGGCGCCCCCGGCCATCAGACCGATCACGAAGACCGCGACGCGGGTGGCCCGCAGCAGCGGGGCGCGGGTGGCGACCGGCGGCGGGGTGAGCGCCAGGCCCAGCATCGCCACCGTGAACACCACCAGCGCCGCGCTGGTCGAGGCCGGCCAGGCCAGGTCGAGACCGATCGGCGCCACCAGCAGGGTGATCGCCAGGCCGGGCAGGATCACCGGCACCGACTCGGCCGCCTTGCCGCCGAAGCCGAGCGCGGCCAGCGCCGCCGCCACGGTCAGCAGCAGGGCCGCCAGCACGCTGGTGCCGTCGACCCCGGCCGCCGGTGTGGTCAGTTCCGCCACCGGGCCCTGCCAGATGGCCGAGAGCTGGGCGAACGGGTCGGTCAGGGCGCCGGCCAGGGCCGGGCCCAGGGAGACCAGGGCGAGCAGGGTGGGCACGATGGCGACGATGACCGCGCCGGTGGCCGGGTCGACCAGCCAGCGGCCGCGCAGGCCGCTCGGGCGCAGTTCGGTCCAGCGGCGGCGCTCGACCCAGTAGCGGTCGGGCGAGATGGTCAGGCCGGGCGCCTGGGTGGCGCCGCGCATCAGCTCGGAGATCACCCCGAGCAGGGCGGCCGCGGCGGCGTAGAGGGCCGTCGGGTAGTCGGACGGGATGGAGGCGATCGCGGTCACCGTGGCCCCGGCCACCAGGCCGAACGTGGCCCAGGGCAGGTACTGCGGTATCCACTTGCCGGTCGCGCAGACCACGGCCAGGCTGAGCGCCGAGGCGGCCAGCGCGGCGGTCAGCACGATCTCGGCGTTGCGCCCCCCGCCGGCGGCCAGGGCGGCGAAGATGCCGGGCAGCGCGAGCAGCACCCCGAGGGTGGCCGCGCCGCCGATCAGCGCCCGGTGCCGTGGCATGCCGGTGTCGTCCCGGGCCTGCATGGTGGCGTCGGCGTCGGTCTCCTGGGCGGGCGGGAAGGCCGGGCCGCCGGTGCGGCTGAAGACCGCGACGAGCAGGCCGGTCAGCACGATCAGCAGCATGGCCATCGCGGTCGACCACGGCCGGGCCAGGCCGACCGCGGTGAAGTGCAGGGCCACGACAACGGCAACCGCGGTTCGGGCGTACGCGGCTCGCGGGTCCCAGGCGGTGACGGCGGCCACCGCGTACCCCAGCATCACCGCGCCGCCGACCAGCAAGGGTGACCACCAGGGCAGGCCGAAGGCCGCCGGCGCGCCGATCGTGGCCAGCGTCGCGCAGACCGCGCCCACGTCGTAGGAGAAGGGCGGCGGGAGCGCGGCCGCCGCGGCGATGGCCACGAACAGCAGCGCGAGCGGCGCCTGCCAGGCCATCTCGGGCACGTTGCCCGGGTAACCGCTCAGGTCGGCCGACCAGATCGAGCCGGGCGCGGCGAGGATGCGCAGCCCGGCGCTCAGGGCCAGCCAGGCGGCGATCAGCCCGACGACCAGGCCGGCCACGGCGAGACCCCGGACCGGGCCGCGGCGCCAGTCGTCCGGCAGCGCGCGTACGCCCAGAGCCACCGCGAGAATCACGATCCCGGCGACCACCAGCGGCGCGTTCGGGAACGCGAGCGCGGCGACCCGGGCGAGCGCGCCGCAGATCGCGACCGTGGCGCCCGCGGCGGCGATGTCCGGGCCGTCCAGCATCCGGTCGGCGCGGCGGCCGTTGTCCAGCGACTTGGCGAAGAAGAGCAGACCGGCCGAGGCGAGCAGGAGGGCGCCGACCCAGATGTCCGGCGCGGTGGCGCCCGGTGACAGCAGCGCGGCCAGCGCCATCGCGACCGCGCCCAGGCCGGCCCCGGCGGTCAGCGGGAGGCTGATCTCGCGGCGGGCCACCTGGAACACCGCGGCGTAGGTGAGCGTGCCGGCCACCGCGAGGAAACCGACGGCCAGCGCCGGCACCGTGACGTCCTCGGTGGGCGGCGGTCCCCCGCCCTGGTCGGCGACGGCGAGCACGGCGATGACCGCGGCCCCGGGCAGGGCCAGCGCGGCCGCGCCGGACGCCCAGTCGCCGATCACCCAGCTGTAGATCTTGGCCGGGATCTGGCGGGCGGCGATCGCCACCATCACCCCGGCGCCGGCGATCGCGGTCAGCACGGCCGCGGTCAGCCAGGTCGCGCTCAGCGCGGCGCCCGCCCCGAAGAGGCCGACCACCCCGGCCGCGCCGACGTGGAAGTAGGCCGCCCGCAGCGACGGCGCCCGCATGCCGTAGCCGCCGATGCCGATCGCGGCGATGACCAGCGGCCACGGCGCGGTCGACCAGGGCAGCCCGAAAGATGCGGGTACGGCCAGCGCGGTCAGCGCCACGCCGACGACGGCGCCCTCGTGCCGGTATTCCGCCGGAAGGGCCAGCGCGGCGGCGATGGTGAGCAGCAGCGCGCTGACCGCGAGCAGCCAGCCGGACGGGCCGGCGGCCTCGGCCAGGCGCCCGGCGTACGCGGCGGTGTCGGCGTTCCAGACCGGCCGCGCCGCCTGCACCGGGGCCAGCGCCGCCCGCAGCGCGTCGACCGCGACGAGCAGGCCGATCAGGGTGAGCGCGGCGGCCGAGGCAAGTTGCGGGCCGCGCCGGTCCTCGGCCGGCATCAGGCCGACCACGGCGCCGGTGCAGGCGACCGCGGCGGCGGCGACCATCAGCGTCCAGCCCGGGTCGGCGACCGCGGCGATCCGGGCGCTGGCCCCGATGACGGCCAGGGTGAGGACGGCGCCGGCGATGTTGCGGGCGGTGATGTTCTTCAGCATCCAGGCGGCGGCGTACGCGATCGACGCGGCGAGCACCAGGAGCAGACCGGAGCGTACGGCGTGGTAGACCGCGTCGGCGCCGATCAGCGCGCCGCCCGCGTACAGCAGCGAGCCGGCCACCGCCGCGCAGAGCAGCGCGAAGGTCAGCTCGCGCAGCCAGTCGGCGGACGGCGGGGAGACCGGCGGCCGCAGCGGGACGGTGCCGGCCGCGGGGGCGCCGGCCGGACGCGGGCCGGGGAAGATCCGGGTCGGCAGCCAGCGCCGCCGCCGGCCGGCCAGTCCGGAGATGATCAGGTCGGGTTCCTCGGGCGCCGTCTCGGGCCGGGCCGGGGTGAGCTCGGGGTCGAGGTCGCGCTCGTCGAAGTCCCGCCGGCCGGCCTCCTGGGCGTCCGCCTCGGCCATCCCCTCGCGGTCGCCCGGGCCCGGTCGCCGCAGCGGCCAGCGCGGGACCAGCCGTCCGGTGCGGATCACGGTGGTGAGCAGCAGCAGGTCGAGGAGGGCCACCGCGGCGAGCGCGAGGCCCCAGCCGGCCGGGCCTTCGATCAGGGGGTACGCGAGCAGCGGCGGAACCGGCTGCACGGCGATGATGGTGGCGTACCGCGGCGCGTTCAGCCGGGTGAACCCGGCGTAGAGGAAGCCGGCCACGGCCGTGATCAGCAGCGTGACGCCGAGGAAGACGGCGCTGTTGACGTTCACGCTCAGCGAGTAGAGCGACATCGGCAGCAGCACCAGGCCGACCGCGGACACCGTCTCGGCGGTCGACGACAGGTCGCGCCTGGCGATCCACGGGGCGCTGACCAGCGCGATCGTCGTGAACAGGGCGAGCACGACGGCCCGGGCGGCCGGGTTGGTGACCGCGACCGTGGCGAACACGACGGCCGCCACGCCGATCAGCAGCGCGCCCAGCACCAGCAGGACGTTCTGCACCGACTGGGAAGAGGCCTCGGGCGGGTGGGGCTGGTGGGCCGGCGGCGGTGGCGCGGAGGGCGGGCGGCGCGGCGGTGGCGGCTTCTCGACCGGCGGCGGGTCGTCGACCAGCAGCGTGTTGCCGTCGGTGGCCACGCCGCGCCCGGCCGGCGTGGCCGGCGCCGCCCAGGGTGGCGCGGACGCACCCGGCGGCGGGGGTGGAGGCGGCGGCGCCGTTGCCGGCTCGGGCGGGCGCGGGCGACGCGCCTTCGGACCCTTGGCCTTCTTCTGGGTATTCGCGTGGGCCAGGATGTCGCGCTGGAACTGCGCCGCCTGGATCTTGCTGGCGATCTCGCCGCGCGTCTTGGCGGCCCGCATGTCCTGGATCTTCAGTTCCGCGATCGAGGCATCGATGCGGGCAAGCTCGTCGGCGTAGCTGTCGGGCTCGTTCGCCTGCGCCACGGGACCTCCTCGACCGCTGCGGGGCCTGTCCCCTATTTGAGCATGCCGGTTAGACACCTCATTAGAACAGGCTCACCGCGGACGAGATCACCGGAAACAGGCGCCAACCCCATCAAACCGACGGGTTCGGCCGGCCCATCCCGCGGTACTCCCAGCCCGCCCGGACCCAGAGCGTAGCGTCCAGACAGTTCCGTCCGTCGATGACACGCCTGGCTCCCGCCAGTTCGCCCAGCGTCACCGGGTCGGCGTTGCGGAACTCGGCCCACTCGGTCAGCACACACACCAGATCGGCGCCGGTGACCGCGGCGGACATCGACTCTTCGTAGTGCAGCGCCGGCATGGCGAGCCGGGCGTTGGCCATACCCTGCGGGTCGTAGACGCGCACGTCGGCGCCGGCCTTGGCCAGCGTCGCGGCGATGGCCAGGCTGGGCGAATCGCGGACGTCGTCGGAGTTCGGCTTGAACGCCGCGCCGAGCACCGCGACGCGGGTGCCGGCCAGATCGGGGCCGGCCGGGCCGGGCAGCCGCCCGAGCAGCTCGGTCGCCAACTGGATGACCCGGGTGCGGCGGCGCTGGTTGACCAGGTCGACCTCGTGCAGGAAGCGCAGCGCCTCGCCGGCGCCCAGCTCCTGCGCCCGGGCCTGGAACGCGCGGATGTCCTTGGGCAGGCAGCCGCCACCGAAGCCGACGCCGGCCTGCAGGAAGCGGTTGCCGATCCGGGGGTCGTACCCGATCGCCTTGGAGAGCTGGGTCACATCGCCGCCGGCCACCTCGCAGACCTCGGCCATCGCGTTGATGAAGCTGATCTTGGTGGCCAGGAACGCGTTGGCCGCGACCTTGACCAGCTCGGCCGTGGCGAAGTCGGTGACCACCAGCGGCACCTCGCGGTCCTCGGTGGCAGCCAGGTCGAAGACGCCCTTGTGAGCGGCGTAGAGCATGCCGTTGGCCCAGTCGGTCTTCACGCCGACCACGATCCGGTTCGGCCGCAGCACGTCCTCGACCGCGAAGCCCTCCTGCAGGAACTCGGGCGACCAGGCCACCTCGACCTCGAGCGCCGGGTCGGTGTGCTTCGCGACCAGCTGTTCCACCCACTCGGCGGTGCCGACGGGCACGGTGCTCTTGCCCACGATCAGCGCCCGGCGGCTGAGGTGCTTGGCCAGGTTCGACACCGAGGTCTCCACGTACGTGAGATCGGCGCCCATGCCGTCCGCGCGCTGCGGGGTGCCCACGCAGATGAAGTGCACGTCGGCGAAATCGGCCACCTCCGCGTACGACGTGGTGAACCGCAGCCGGCCCGAGGCCAGGTTGGCGCGCAGCAGCTCGTCGAGGCCGGCCTCGTGGAACGGGACCTGACCGGCGGCCAGTTTGGCTATCTTGACCTCGTCGACGTCGAAGCCCAGGACTTCGTAGCCGAGCTCGGCGAAGCAGATCGCGTAGGTCGCGCCGAGATAGCCGGTGCCGAGGAAGGCGAGCCGGGGGCGGGGGGCGCCCGACGGCGGCCGCACGGCGGGGAAGGCCATGGGCGACGGCTGGGTCGGATAGGGGATCGTCACGGAGATGGTCTCCAGTCGGACGGGGCCGGACGGGGTGCTTCACCTTCTCATGCGTCGTTCACGGCGGATGACAGGCGTACCCTACGCGTCAGTAACATGGGGGTGCGAACCACCTGGAGGGGATTGCGGATGAGCGAATTCGACGTCTATGAGCTGCCCGAGGACCACCAGATCATCCGCGCCGCGGTGCGCGAGGTGTGTGACGCGCGGGTGGCGCCGAACGCCACCGAGGCCGACGAGACGGCCACCTTCCCGAAAGCCAGCTACGACGCGCTCCGGGCGGCCGACTTCCACGCCCCGCACATCCCCGAGGAGTACGGCGGCGCCGGGGCCGACGCCCTGGCCACGGCCATCGTGATCGAGGAGGTGGCCCGGGCCTGCGCCTCGTCCTCGCTGATCCCGGCGGTGAACAAGCTGGGCACGATGCCGCTGCTGCTGTCCGCCTCGCCCGAGCTCAAGGACCGTTACCTGCGCCCGGTCGCGGCCGGCGAGGCGATGTTCTCGTACTGCCTCTCCGAGCCCGAGGCCGGCAGCGACGCCGCCTCGATGACCACCCGGGCCGTCCGCGACGGCGACCACTGGGTGCTCAACGGAGTGAAGCGCTGGATCACCAACGCCGGCGTGTCCGAGTACTACACGGTGTTCGCGGTCACCGACCCGGCCGCCCGCAGCCGCGGCATCTCGGCCTTCGTGGTGGAGAAGGCCGACGAAGGTGTCAGCTTCGGCGCGCCCGAGAAGAAACTGGGCATCAAGGGCAGCCCGACCTGCGAGGTCTACTTCGACAACGTGCGGATCCCGGCCGACCGGATGATCGGCGACGAGGGCACCGGCTTCGCCACCGCGATGAAGACCCTCGACCACACCCGGGTCACGATCGCGGCGCAGGCGCTGGGCATCGCGCAGGGCGCGCTCGACTTCGCCCTCGGGTACGTCAAGGAGCGCAAGCAGTTCGGCCAGCCGGTGGCCGACTTCCAGGGCGTGCAGTTCATGCTGGCCGACATGGGCATGAAGCTCGAGGCGGCCCGCCAGCTGACCTACGCGGCGGCCGGCAAGAGCGAGCGCGGCGACGCCGACCTGACCTACTTCGGCGCGGCCGCCAAATGCTTCGCCTCCGACGCCGCCATGGAGATCACCACCGACGCCGTCCAGCTCCTCGGCGGCTACGGCTACACCCGCGACTACCCGGTCGAGCGGATGATGCGCGACGCCAAGATCACCCAGATCTACGAGGGCACGAACCAGGTCCAGCGCATCGTCATGGCCCGCCAGCTGCTCAACGGCTGACGACTCCTTCGCGCTTCTTTTGTTGAATGGCCGGGCTCATCGCCCGGCCATTCTGCTGCCATCTCCCCGATTCGTGCCATGACGGATTGCTGACGGTCGATGACGGCAACCATCGCGGCCGGGTGAGCGTCTTGGGTGGCGACATTGCTTCACAGCCACCTTCGCCACGACCGAACGGGGAACCCGCGGGTGATTTCCGCCGAGGAGGAGTTCGACTGTTTTGTTCGCGCCCGGACGCACGCTCTGCTGCGTTCGGCCTATCTGTTGACCGGTGATCAGCAGCACGCCGAAGACCTGGTGCAGTCGGCGCTGGCCAAGACCCACCAGTCCTGGAAGCGGCTGGCCGACACCGGCAACGCCGAGGCGTACGCCCGTCGCACCATGTACCACCTGCAGGTCTCCTGGTGGCGCCGGCGCAAGCCGCCCGCGTCGCCTCGGTCGGACCCGCCCGGACCGGCCGTCCCCGACCGGCTCATCTACCTCGACCACAAGGAACTCCAGCGGCTCAACGCCGACCGGACGACCGACCCCCTGTTCGAGGCGCGCACCGAGTCCTGCGGGCTGGTCGTCTCGCCCGACCGTGGCCACATCGCCTACGTCGTCTCGGACGGCGGCGGCGCCACCGGCGACCTGATCGTGGGCCGCGGCCTGACCGGTGAGAGCCCGAAGACGATCCTGCGCAACGTCTCGTGCATGGGCGGCACCAGCCCGGTGTGGGCCGGCCGCAGCGGCAAGCTCGTCGTCAAGCAGGGCAACGCCGGCCGGCGGGTGACGGTCGACGTGACCGGCCGGATCGGGGCGACCCCGTTCACGAACGTCGAGGGCTACCTGGCCTTCTCGCCGAACGGACAGCACGTCGCCTATCGCGACCAGAACGGCCAGATCGTGGTCGCCGGGCCGGACGGCGCCCTGGAGCGCAGCTTCGACCACAAGGACGAGAGCCCGACCGGCGGGTTCAGCGTGCAGGGCGTCTCGGACGACGGCAAGCGCGTGGTGGTCGGCCTGCTGAACACCGACCCGGACATCGTGCGGACCGGCTTCCGGCTGGTCGACGCGCAGACCGGCCGCGACATCGACCTGCCGCCGGCGGTGACCGGCCCGAACCCCAAGGCCGCCGACATCACCTTCATGTCCGGCAGCGACCTGCTGCTGCGGGCGAACGGCAAGCTGCACCGGCTCACCCGCGACGGCGCCGAGATCCTCGACACCCGCACCGAACCGGGCGGCCTGAACGGCGCCCAGCTCCTCGGCTGGTACTGATCCGGCGATGATGGGCCGGCGGGCGAACCGTCAGCCCATCAGCTTGGCGCGCAGCGCGGCGTCCTTCTCGGTGACCATCTGCTCGAGGCCGGTCTGGAAGTCGGTCATCCGCTTGCGGATCACCGGGTCGGACGCGCCGAGGATGCGCGCCGCCAGCAGGCCCGCGTTGCGCGCGCCGCCGATCGACACCGTCGCCACGGGTACGCCGGCCGGCATCTGCACGATCGACAGCAGCGAGTCCATGCCGTCCAAGTATTTCAAGGGGACCGGTACGCCGATCACCGGCAGCGGGGTCATCGACGCGACCATGCCCGGCAGGTGCGCGGCGCCACCCGCCCCCGTGACGATCACCCGGAGACCCCGGTCGGCCGCCGAGGTGGCGTAGTCGACCATCTTGCGGACCGTACGGTGGGCCGACACCACGCCCACCTCGAACGGGATCTCGAACTCGGCCAGCGCCACCGCGGCGGCCTCCATCGTGGACCAGTCCGAGTCGCTGCCCATGATGATGCCGACGACCGGGTTCATCACTCGCCCTCCTGCAACCAGCGGGCGGCCCGGGCGGCCCGCGCCCGTACCGAAGAAAGATCGTCACCCAGCACGGTCACGTGACCGATCTTGCGGCCGGGCCGGACCTGCTTGCCGTAGAGGTGCACCCGCGCTCCCGGGTCCTCCGCGAACAGGTGGTGCAGCCGCTCGTCGATCGAGATGCCACCCGGAGCGCCGCCGAGCACGTTGGCCATCACGACGACCGGGGCGGTCAGTGCGGTCTCGCCCATCGGATAGTCGAGCACCGCGCGCAGATGCTGTTCGAACTGCGAGGTACGAGCGCCCTCGATCGTCCAGTGCCCCGAGTTGTGCGGCCGCATGGCGAGCTCGTTGACGACCAGTCCGGCGTCGGTCTCGAACAGCTCCACCGCCAGCAGCCCCACCACGCCGAGCGAGGTGGCCAGGTCGATGGCGAGCTGCTGCGCCTCGAGCGCCCGCTGGTCGGACAGCCCCGGCGCCGGCGCGATCACCTCGACACAGATGCCGTCCTGCTGCACGGTCTCGACCACCGGATAGGCCGCCACCTGCCCGAACGGCGACCGCGCGACCAGTGCCGCCAACTCCCGCCGCAGGGGCACGCGCTCTTCGAGCACAATGTCCTTGCCGATCAGCGGTTCCGCGTCCTCGAGGCTGTGCAACATCCAGACGCCGCGCCCGTCGTACCCGCCGCGTGCGGCCTTGGCCACCACCGGCCAGCCGTGCCGTTCCGACATTTCCGAAATGTCGGTCAGGTGGGTCAGGCGCCGCCAGTTCGGAATCGGCGCGCCCAGCGCGGCCAGCCGCTCCCGCATTCGCCCCTTGTCCTGGGCGAAGATCAGCGCGTCGGCCGACGGATAGACCTTGAACCCGTCCTTCTCCAACGCCCGGATATGTTCACCCGGCACATGCTCATGGTCGAACGTGACCGCGTCACACCCGTCGGCGAACTCCCGCAACGCCGCAAGGTCAAGATGCGACCCGAGCCGCACATCCGCGGCCACCAGAGCCGCCCCGTCATCGGCCGACTCCGCCAGCACCCGCAGCGACTGCCCCAAAGCGATAGCAGCCTGATGCGTCATACGCGCCAGCTGCCCGCCACCAACCATGCCCACAACGGGCAACCCAGTTCGACCATCCATGACCCGAACAGCCTAGCGACCCGCCCCAGCTCAACCCCCACCCCACCCAACCCAACCTCCACCCGCCGCGCTCTTCGCCCGCCGCACCTGAATCGCGCGGCCCACCGCCCGACGAAACGCCGCGATCCCTGCCTGGAGACCAGCCACCCCGCCAGCCGCCACGCCCCAGCCAACGTCTCCTCGCCCCTTTGCTCTGAGCGCGTATAGGCACCACTTGGATGGGCGCGACATCCAGATACCGCCAACATCGAAGTGGTGCCTATATGCGCTCAGAGCAAAGCGCCCATGAAGGGGTCTGGCGCGGAGCGGCTGGGCAGAGCAGAGGGGCTGGGCGCAAAGCGGAGCGGCTCGGCGCAAAGCGGCCGGGAACGGCAAGGCCCGGAACGGCGAGACGGGGGTGCGGTTGGGCGCGGAGCGCCCGGAGGGGTGACCACTTACGCAGAACGAAGGGTGCGCGGCTCTGTTCTGGCCGGCCACGGCCTTGGAGCCGCGCGCCCGGCCTCGGCGGGAGCTGCGGTCAGCACACCCCACCCAGCTACGACATCAAGCTCTTGATCTTGATCTGGGGTGGCAGGCCGGCAATTGCGCCTCGGCGGAAGCCGCTCCGGATCTCGAATTGGCGAGCCGGAGAAAGCGCCTCGGCAAAAGCGGAAGCCGCTCTGGATCTTGAAATGGGGCAGCCGGACGAAGCAGGCATGAAGGTGTCAATGAGGCGACTCTTGCGTTGCCCTGGCTGCGCGAACCGGGTGAGAGTGAGGTAAATCCGTCGATGTGGGAGGGGGGTATGCGGTGAACGGCAACGGTCTGGGCGGCATCTGATCATGCGACTGATCACCCCGACGCGAGCGCGGGCGCCCGGCGGCGGACGGGCGGGCCCAGCGGTCACGGGTTCAGGCGGGCCAGGAGGTCGGGGACCGTGGTGGCGGGGCGGTCGCAGACGAAGCCGCGGCAGACGTAGGCGGTGGTCGCGCCGTTCTGCAAGGGGCGTTCGGCCAGCAGGGGCACACCGGGGCGGTCGGGGGCGCCGGCCACGATCACGGCACCGGGCGGGGCGTGCTTCCGCGCCGCGGTGAGCAATTCATCATTCTCGGCCAGAGCCACGGCGATCTCGTACGGGCCGGACAGCGCCGCCTCGGCGACCGTGGCCGCGTAGCCGGCGAAGCGCGGGTGACCGCCGATCAGCGGGCCCACCGTCGCCAGGGCCGCGTCGGCCGCCGCCCGGTAGCGCTCCTCGCCGCTCAGCGCCGCGAACGACACCAGCGCCGCGCAGACCGCGGACAACCCGGACGGCGTGGCGTTGTCGGTCGGGTCGGCGGGCCGGGTGACCAGCCGTTCCGCGTCGTCGGCGGTGTCGTAGAACCCGCCTGAGCCGGTGGTGAACCGGGTGAGCGCCACGTCGAGCAGCGAGCGTGCGAGGGTCAGCCACTTCCCGTCGCCGGTGAGCTGGTGCACGGCGCAGAACGCCTCGGCCACGCAGCCGTAGTCGTCGAGCACCCCGGCGGGGGCGCCGACCACGCCGCCGCGGGAGACGCGACGCAGGCGGCCGTCCACGATGTGCCGCTCGGCGAGTACCGACGCGAGGGCCACCGCCTCGTCCCCGAACAAACCGGTGAGCTGGGCATACTCGACCAGCGCGGTGATCGCCAGCCCGTTCCAGGCGGCGACCACCTTGTCGTCGCGGGCGGGTTGCGGCCGCTGGGCTCGCGCGTCGAGGAGCCGCGCCCGGACGTCCCGCCAGCGGGCGACCAGCTCAGGCGAGGCCGCGTCGATGTCCCGGGCCAGCACCAGCACGCTGCTGCCGTGCTCGAACGTGCCCCCGGCGGTCACGCCGAACAGGTCAGCGGCCCACTCGCCGTCAGATGGCCCCAGCGCGGAGGAAAGCTGGGCCGGCGTCCAGGCGTAGGTCAGGCCCTCGACACCGTCGGTGTCCGCGTCGAGCGCCGACGCCAGCCCGCCCTCGGGCGTTCCCAGGTCACGCAGCAGGAACTCGGCGGTCTCGTCGGCGACGCGTCGCGCGAACGGGTCGTCGGTCAGGCGCCAGAGCTGGGTGTACGCCCGGAGCAGCAGCGCGTTGTCGTACAGCATCTTCTCGAAGTGCGGCACCGTCCACGTCGCGTCGACCGCGTACCGGGCGAACCCGCCGGCCAGCTGGTCGTAGATGCCACCGCGGCCCATCTGCTCGGCGGTGTGCCGGACCACCTCGAGGGCGGCGTCGGAGCCGGTGCGCTGGAAGCGTCGCAGCAGGGCGAGCAGGTTCATGTGCGGCGGGAACTTGGGCGCCCCGCCGAAGCCGCCGCGCTGGGTGTCATGCTCGGCGATCAGCCCGGCCGCGGCCTGGTCGAGCAGTTCGGCCGAGATCGGCGCGGTCGGCCCGCCGACGAGTTGCGCGCCGCCGATCGCCTGGACGACGGCCGCGCCCTGCGTCACGACCTGCTCCCGCTGATCGCGCCAGGCCGTGCCGACGGACTGCAGCAGCCGCGTGAAGTTCACCTTGGGGAAGTACGTGCCACAGAAGAACGGGTCACCCTCGGGGGTGGCGAACACGGTCATCGGCCAGCCGCCCTGCCCGGTCATCGCCTGGGTGGCGGTCATGTAGACGGCGTCCACATCGGGCCGTTCCTCGCGGTCGACCTTGATCGCCACGAAGCCGTCGTTGATCAGCTTGGCGACCGCCTCGTCCTCGAACGACTCGTGCGCCATCACGTGACACCAGTGGCACGCCGCGTACCCGACCGAGATGAGCACCGGCACGTCCCGCCGCCGCGCCTCGGCGAACGCCTCCTCCGACCAGGGCCACCAATCGACCGGGTTGTCCGCGTGCTGAAGCAGATAAGGGCTGGTCGCATCCGAAAGCCGGGCCATACGTTCACCGTATCCCGCCACCGACGATCAACTTCACCAGACGGAGGTACGCCAGACCACTCCTTGCCTCCCGCACCGGGGTGACCAATGACGACCAGGTCGCATCCCCGCCGCGGACACCACGTTGAGCACCGCATGGACCACTTCAAGCTGATCGCATCCGCCCTGGTCAGCGTGGCAACGTTCATCCTGCTGAGAACCTTCCGGGCCCCGACCACCGCCGCGCTCATCCTGGCCGTGGCCGCCGGTGCCGTGGCGGCGACGGTGCTCTACCTGATGTCCCGCCGCGAGCGGGGCCGAACCTAGGCCGCGTTGAGCAGCGTTCGCACCCGGGTCAGCAGCTCGTTCGGGCTGAACGGCTTGGTCAGGTAGTCGTCGGCGCCGACCGCCAGGCCCAGGTCGATGTCGTACGGCATGGCCCGGGCGCTGACGATGAGCACCGGCACGTCGGCCATCCCGTCCTGGCGGTGCACCTGGGTGCACACGGCCAGGCCGTCCATGCCCGGCATCGAGACGTCGAGGATCATCAGGTCGGGCCGCTCACGGGCCGCCAATTCCAGCGCGGCATCGCCGTCGGACGCGGTCAGCGTGCGGTAGCCGGCCGCCCGCAACTTGATCGCGAGCAGGTCGCGGATGTCGTCGTCGTCGTCCACCACGACGATGCACGGCGCCGTCGGCGGGCGGGTGATCTCGCCGTCCGGGTGGGAACGGGACCGGAACAGGGCGGGCGCGGCGGGGGCATTGCTCAGCACGGGAAGCTCCTCTCGACTAAGACTGTCATCGGCCGCCCACCGATGATCCGGAGCACAACGCGGGTTGCGAACCGGGTGCGAGAGCATACGACCCTTACCGAAACTCGTTCTTCTGGTGGTTGTCACCACTCTGATTGATCTGAACCGCCTGCCAGTTACGCATGTCGTACGGTCCGGATCCGCCGAACCCCGGCCCGGGGTCGCGACGGTCCGCGGCGGCGGGCGGCCGGGCCGGCATGAGGTACGGGCCGAGCAGCGCGGCGAGCGCGATGAACCCGCCACCGATGGCGGCCAGGGTCTTGGCCTTCTCCAGCCCTACGGTGTAGAGGTAGGCGGCCAGGACGGCCAGCACGAGGAGGGCGACGACCCGCCCTGCTTTGACGGCGGTCCGGTTGTCACGAGCCATGGCGAGGTTCCTGTCAGGAGATCGTGTAGCGGGCGTTGTTCCACTTGATGCTGCTGTTGCCGCTCGCCGTCACGGTGCACTGGCCCTGCGGGCAGAACGTGTCCGGCGGAATGGTGATGCGGGTCGAGAAGGAACCCTCGCTGTTCGCGGTCACCACCGCGGCCTCGTACATGTGGACCTCGATCGAGACGGATTCGCCGGGCTCGAAGTTGCGGCCGGAGACCTTGATCCGCGCGCCCTTCGGGCCGCTCGACGGGCTGAGGCTCACCTCGGCGCGGGCCGGCTGCTTGAACGCGGGCGGCGCCCAGCCGCCGCTCTTCTCCTTCGTGCCGGGCGTGGGGTCGTCCGTCACGTCGGCGGTGATCGCCGACCACACTTCGCTCGCGGCCGCGGGAATCGAACTTCCGAAGAGCAGGAGAGCGGTGATGATCACCCCCGCGACAGCGAGAGATCCGAAACCGACGACAACGGTCTTCGACTTGAAGATGTTCTGCATGAAGTTGTCGCCGTGCTTGTTCGACTGATACGGCATGGGGCGCCTCGACGGGGTGAGAGCCAGGTCTGATCGGCGCGAGATGTCCGAGCCACACCGGTAAACGACCGCGGTCCGCCCCGGACACGCGAACGACCCCGGCACCTGGCCGGGGTCGCTCGTTCGTGCGGTCAGACGATGGCCAGGCGCTGCCAGGGGTTCTGGATCTCGAACTGGCCGGCGATCGAGAGCAGGAGCACCTCGGAGTCGGGCGGGCCGACCAGCTGGACGGCCAGCGGCAGGCCGTCGGGGCGGGTGCCCACCGGGACCACGATGGCGGGCAGGCCGGCGAAGTTCCAGGGCGCGCTGTACGGCGCGTACTGGGCGCTGGCCTGGAAGCTCTTGCGCCAGCTGCCGGTCGCCCAGCCCTCGGCCGGCGGGGGCGGGCCGGCCAGGGCCGGCGTGAGCAGCACGTCCACCTTGCGGTCGGCGAAGAACGCGATCGCCCGCTCGCGCCAGGCGTCGCGCTGCTCCTGGCGTACCCATCCTCGGTTGTGGATGAATTTGCCCAGCCTGGCGTGCATGCGGCTGCGGGGCTGGAGGGTCGACAGGTCGACGCCCATCGCCTCGGCCTCGCGGTGGGCCGAGGCCAGCCAGGTCGCCACGGCCTGGGGCCCCAGCTTGACGCCGTAGCCGGGCTCGGCCGTCAGGGTGCTGTGGCCGGCGTCGACCAGGAGCTTGGCCGCCGTGCCGACGGCGTTGCGGTTGGGCTCGTCGGCCTTGCTGCCGGCCACCGGTGACCGCAATGACACGCCCACCCGCAGGCGGGACGGCTCGGTCAGCTTCACCGGGCGGCGGCCGGCGAGCACGCTGAAGCCGACGGCGGCGTCGCCGACCGTGGTGGTCAGCACGCCGTTCTCGGCCATCCCGTACCAGCCGTCGATGCCCAGGTCGCAGGGGACGACGCCGCGGCCCGGTTTGAGCCCGACCAGCCCGCAGCAGGCCGCCGGGATGCGGATCGAGCCCAAGCCGTCGTTGGCGGTCGCCATCGGCACCAGGCCGGAGGCGACGGCCGCGGCGGAACCACCCGACGAGCCGCCGGGCGTGCGGTCGAGCGCCCACGGGTTGCGGGTGGCGTGGTCCTCGTCGTCGGTGAACGGCCACAGGCTCAGCTCGGGCGCCCGGGTCACGCCGACCACGACGGCGCCCGCCCCGCGCAGCCGACGGACCACCTCGTGGTCCTCCTCGGCCACGGCGGTGCGGACCGCGGCCGAGCCGTTCCAGGTCGGCAGGCCGGCCACCGCGGTGTTCTCCTTCACCGCCACCGGCACCCCGGCCAGCGGCAGGTTGGAGAGGTCGTCCTGGTCGTCGACCTTCTCGGCCTCGGTCATCGCCTCGCCGCCGCGCACCACCCGGAACGCGTGCAGTTCCGGATCGCTGATCGCGACCTGCTCCAGGTGGTCGGCGACCACCTGGGTGGCCGTGGTGTCGCCGCGGCGGACGGCCCGCGCGATCTGCTTCGCGGTGGCGCCCACCAACGTGGTCGGTACGTATTCCATCGCGTATCCCGTTCTCGCCGGAATGAGCCTCAGGAGGCGCCCAGAGCCTGGTCCAGATCGGCCAGCAGGTCCTCAAGTGTCTCGATGCCGACAGACAGTCGCACGAGATCCGAGGGGACTTCAAGCGCAGAGCCCGCAGCACTGAGGTGTGTCATCTGTCCCGGGTGCTCGATCAGCGACTCCACGCCGCCCAGCGACTCGGCGAGAATGAACAGCTTCGTCCGGTTGCACACGTCGATGGCCTGCTCAGCGCCACCGGCGAGGCGGAACGACACCATGCCGCCGAAGCGGCTCATCTGCTTGGCGGCGGTTTCGTGTCCGGGATGCGACTCGAGACCCGGATACAGAACTTCCGCGACCGCGCGGTGCGAGAGGAGGTACTGCGCGATCCGCTCGGCGTTGTCGCAGTGCCGGTCCATGCGTACGCCCAGAGTCTTGATGCCGCGCATGGTGAGCCAGGCGTCGAACGGCCCGCCGACCGCGCCCATGGCGTTCTGGTAGAAGGTCAGTTCGTCGCCGAGCCCGTCGTCGGCCGCGACCAGGGCGCCGCCGATCACGTCGGAGTGGCCGCCCAGGTACTTGGTGGTGGAGTGCACGACGACGTCGGCGCCCAGCGCGATCGGCTGCTGCAGGTAGGGCGAGGCGAACGTGTTGTCGACCACGAGCATGGCGTCGTACTCGTGGGCCAGGCCGGACAGCGCCGGGATGTCGGCGATGTTCAGCAGCGGGTTGGTCGGCGTCTCGGCCCAGATCAGCCGGGTGTGGCCGGGGCGGAAGGCGGCCCGGACCGCGTCCAGGTCGTCGAGCGGCACCGCGGTCCAGTCGAGGCCCCAGGTCTCGGCGACCTTCGCGAAGAGCCGGAAGGTGCCGCCGTACGCGTCGCCGGGGATCACCACGTGGTCACCCGGCCGGCAGACCGCCCGCAGCAGGGTGTCCTCGGCGGCGAGCCCGCTGGCGAAGGCCAGGCCGCGGCGGCCGCCCTCGAGCGCGGCCAGGCATTCCTGCAGCGCGTCGCGGGTCGGGTTGCCGGACCGGCTGTACTCGTAGCCCAGCCGCGGGGAGCCGACCGCATCCTGCGCATATGTGCTGGTCTGGTAGATGGGCGGGACGACCGCCCCGGTCCGCGGGTCCGGCTCCTGCCCGGCGTGAATCGCGAGGGTGTCGAATCCGTGCTGATCGGCGCTCATGACCGGCAAGGCTAGTCTTCACCCGTGGCGGCTTGCCTGTTCTGTGGGATCGTGGCGGGAGATGTGCCCGCCTTCCGGGTGGTCGAGCGTCCTTCGGGCGTGGCGTTTCTCGACATCCGCCCGGTGTTCAAGGGGCATGTGTTGATCGTGCCGCGTCCGCACGTACCCCAGCTCATTGATCTTGATCCTGATCTTCTGCCCGGTTTCTTCGCGTTTGTGCAAGAGGTGGCGACGGCCGTGCCCGCGGCCCTGGGCGCGCAGGGGACGTTCGTGGCGATGAACAACGTCGTGTCACAGTCGGTGCCACATCTGCACGCACACGTCGTACCCCGGACAAAGGGTGACGGACTACGCGGATTCTTCTGGCCGCGGACCAAGTACGCGTCCGACGACGAGGCTGCTGAGTACGCCGGGCGCATCGGTAAGGAACTGGGCGCCGCCGGCGTTACACCTGCCGGATGAAGGGAGTGACCGTGTTCCTACGGCACAAGAAGCTCGACCTGCCCACCGCCGAGACCGCCCTCGCCGGCCGCCTGCTGGGGATGCCGGTGGCCGACAAGCACACCGAGTTGGGCACCCCGCTGCAGGGCCCGTGGCCGGACGGCTTCGGGGTCGCGGTCTTCGGGATGGGCTGCTTCTGGGGTGCGGAGCGGATCTTCTGGCGGCTGCCGGGCGTGTACTCGACCTCGGTCGGCTACGCCGGCGGCAGCACACCGAACCCGACCTACGAGGAGACCTGCTCGGGGCGGACCGGCCACGCCGAGGTCGTCCAGGTGGTGCACGACCCGGCCAAGATCAGCTACGAGCGCCTGCTCAAGGAGTTCTGGGAGAACCACGACCCGACCCAGGGCATGCGCCAGGGCAACGACGTCGGCACCCAGTACCGCTCGGCGATCTACACCACCAGTGACGAGCAGGCGCGCATCGCGCAGGCGTCGCTGGCGGCCTTCCAGCCGGTGGTGACCAAGGCCGGCCACGGCGAGATCACCACCGAGATCGCGGCGCTGGGCCAGTACTACTACGCCGAGGACTATCACCAGCAGTACCTGTCCGACGCGAAGAACCCGTACGGCTACTGCAACCACGGCCCCAACGGCATGACCTGCCCGGTCGGGGTGGCGTCGACCGACGCGTAAGTGATCCACGAGACTGCACCGATCGTGCGTGTTCTGCGACGATCGGTGCATGTCTGCCCTTGATCTTTTGCGGCTGGAAGACATCGAGAAGGCCCGTGACCTGCTCTCCGGCGTCGTCCTCCGGACCCCGCTGGAGGAGTCCCGGCTGCTGACCTCGATGCTGGGCGTCCCCACCTACCTCAAGTGCGAGAACCAGCAGCGGGCCGGGTCGTACAAGGTGCGCGGCGCCTACACCCGGATCGCCCGGCTCAGCGAGGCGGAACGGGCCCGCGGGGTGGTCGCGGCCAGCGCCGGCAACCACGCCCAGGGGGTCGCGCTGGCCGCCGGGATGCTCGGCGCCCACGCCACCGTCTTCATGCCCGAGGGCGCGCCGCTCCCCAAGGTCAGCGCGACCAAGGGATACGGCGCTTCGATCGAGTACGCCGGACACACCGTCGACGACTCGCTGGTGGCGGCGACCGCCTTCGCCGAGCGGACCGGCGCGGTGCTGATCCACCCGTTCGACCATCCGGACGTGATCGCCGGGCAGGGCACGGTCGGCCTGGAGATCCTCGAGCAGTGCCCCGAGGCCGGCACGATCATCACCGCCGTCGGCGGCGGCGGGCTGGTCTCCGGCGTGGCGGTGGCGGCCAAGGCGCTGCGGCCGGACATCCGGATCATCGGGGTGCAGGCGGCGGGCGCGGCGGCGTACCCGCCCTCACTGGCCGCCGGCGCGCCCCAGAAGCTGGCCGCCTCCGACACCATCGCCGACGGCATCGCCGTGCTGCGGCCCGGCGATCTCACCTTCGCCCACGTCAGCAAGCTGGTCGACGAGATCGTCACGGTCACCGACGACGACCTGTCGGCGGCGCTGCTGATGTTGCTGGAACGGCACAAGATGGTGGTCGAGCCGGCCGGCGCGGCCGCGGTGGCCGCCCTTCGTACGCATCGGCCGGCGACACCCGGGCCGGTGGTGGCGATCCTCTCCGGCGGCAACATCGACCCGATGCTGCTGCTCCGGGTGATCGAGCACGGTCTCGCGGCGGCCGGCCGCTTCCTGCGGCTCACGGTGCGCTGCGGCGACCAGCCCGGCGAGCTGGCCGGGGTGCTGTCGAAGATCGCCCAGCACCGGGCGAACGTGGTCGATGTGGAGCACTCGCGACAGAACCCGCGGCTCGCCTTCGGCCAGGTCGAGGTGGCCCTGTCCGTGGAGACCCGCGGACCGGACCACTCGAAGGCGCTGATCGGGGCGCTGCGGGACAGCGGTTATCAGATCACCATGCTGCCCGGGCAGCACCCCGCCATGCAGTACTCGGTGCCGTAGGTCCTAGCCGCCGTACGGCTCGGACTTGACCACGGTGACCTTGATGTCGGAGCCGCTGGGCGCGGTGTAGGTCACGGTCTGACCCTCGGAGGCGCCGAGGATCGCCGTGCCCAGCGCCGATTCCGGGCTGTAGACGGTCAGGTCGGTGGTCGCGGCGATCTCACGCGAGCCGAGCAGGAACGTCTCGGTGTCGCTCTGGTCGTCGTCGAAGTAGATGGTGACCACGCTGCCCGGCGCGACGTTGCCGGACGCCGGCGGCTCGCCGACCTCGGCCGTGCGCAGCAGTTCCTTGAGATAGAGGATGCGGCCCTCGGCCTTGCCCTGTTCCTCACGGGCGGCGTGGTAGCCGCCGTTCTCACGAAGATCGCCCTCCTCGCGGCGGGCGTTGATCTCGGCCGCGATCGCCGGACGAGCAGCGATCGCCTCGTCGAGCTCGGCCTGCAACCGGTCGTAAGCCTCCTGCGAGAGCCAGGTCTTCGAGGCCTCTGAACTGGACACGGTCGATCTCCTCGGTGAAGGGCACGGAATGTAGCGAATCCCAAACTCTACCAGCGTCACGCGCACCGAGCTCAGCTCGAAGCGCGGCACCGGACCACGTCGCCGTGCGACGCGCGAGCCCTGGTCGGGACGTCTTCGCGGGCCGTGATCGGCCCTTCCGCCCCCGGGTTGGCCACCCGCACCTCGCGCCGGCCGACCTCGGCGCCGTCGTACGAGCGCGCACGCAGGACGCACGTCGCCGCCCCGCCGGCCGGGACCCGGACCTCGAACTCGACGGTCAACCGGGTGTCCGAGTCCTTGCTCCAGCCGACGATGCGCGACTGGTAGTCGGTCTGCCCGTACCGGCCGTAGAGCTGGACGGTGAGCAGCACCGAGGCGACCAGGACGAGGACGCCGAAAACGATCGGCACGATCCGGCGGCGGGCGCCGGGCGTGCGGCGATGGCCGTACCGGCCCGACGGGAAGACCGGGTTTGTGGCGCGCGTCTCGTTCACCTGGGGCGCCTCTCGTGCGATTTCTGTCCTAGCGATCGGCCAGAATGGCAGGTGTTCATTCTTCCAGGGCGTCGATTCAGTCTCGACGGCCGGTCTGAGGGGTCTTTGCGGTGACGGAGCAGTTGCGGTTGATGGCGGTGCACGCGCACCCGGACGACGAGTCGAGCAAGGGCGCGGCGACGATGGCGCGGTACATCGCCGAGGGTGTCGACGTGCATGTGGCGACCTGCACCGGTGGCGAGCGCGGCAGCGTGCTCAACCCCAAGATGGACCGGCCCGAGGTGCTGGCCGACATCACCAACATCCGCCGCGCCGAGATGGACCGGGCGCGCGAGATTCTCGGCGTCAAGCAGGACTGGCTCGGCTTCGTCGACTCCGGCCTGCCCGAGGGCGACCCGCTGCCGCCGTTGCCCGAGGGCTGCTTCGGCCTCCAGGAGCCCAAGGAGGCGGCGCTGGCCCTGGTCAAGCTGATCCGCGAGTTCCGGCCCCACGTCATGACCACCTATGACGAGAACGGCGGCTACCCCCACCCCGACCACATCATGTGCCACAAGATCTCGGTGGTGGCCTTCGACGTGGCCGGCGACCCCGAGGCCCACCCCGAGCTGGGCGCGCCGTGGCAGCCGCTGAAGCTCTACTACAACTCCGGCTGGATCAAGGCGCGCATGCTGGCCATGCACGAGGGCATGATCGAGCAGGGGTTCGAGTCCCCGTACGGCGAGATGCTCGAGAAGTGGGTCGACCGCGACGACCGGGGCGACAAGATCACCACGCGGATCGAGTGCGGGGAATACTTCGGCGTCCGCGACGACGCGTTGCGCGCCCACGCCACCCAGGTCGACCCGGACGGCTTCTGGTTCAAGGTGCCGCTCGACCTGCAACAGAAGGTCTGGCCGACCGAAGACTTCGAACTGGCCCGCTCGCTGGTCGACAGCCCGGTCCCCGAGTCCGACCTGTTCGCGGGCATCCGGGGCACCGCGTTCGCCACCAGATAAACAGGGTTACTCTCAGTACGTGGACTTCGTAGCGGTCAACAACTTCGGCGATACCCGCGAGGGCGGCCTGGCCGGCCCGATGGGCGCCTTCATCATTGTGCTGATGGCCATAGCGACTGTTCTGCTGATTCGCAACATGAACAAGCGCCTGCGTCGGCTTCCCGACAGTTTCGACAACGTCGATGCATCGAAGCGGAAGCCCGGCGCGGCCGAACCGGCGGCCGGCGAGCCTGGCGACGAGAACGTCGAAACGGCTCCGTCCGCTGACGATGATCGATCGCGTTCGACCATCGTAGAGACAGAACCGCAGGTCAGAGGCGTCGAGCCGGACGACCGACCGGCCGCATCGGACGGCGGGGCGAAGTAGCGACGACGGGGTGATCAGCCGTCCACAGTGGCCGGACGGCCTTCATGGACGGTCATCACCCTCCGTTACACAGCGGAGATCGACGATCACATTCCGCCGACCCCTGTTGTCTTCCCGAGGATTGGCTTAGCCTTCCGCCGGGGGCTTGAATGCCCCGGGACCCTGTGCGGAAGGGGGCGCCGATGTCGACCACATTCCGCCCGCCGCTTCCTCCACTGCAGATGCACGTGCATCCGCGAGTGCCGATGTTGATCAGCACTCCGGAGCAGGTGGTCGGGGGGCTCCGATGGTGATGTCCTCCCTGACCAATACGGCTCCGGCGGCCGATCGGTTCGGTCTCGCCGGCCGGCCGCGACAGGTTCTCGCGCTGTACGCGACCGTCCTCATCGCCGCGATCACCCTCATCGCCACCGGGCTCCTCACGACCGGCCCGGCGCCCGACGGCGCACCGATGTCGGCGTTCGGCGGGCTCGGTGTCGCCGCCGCCGTCGTCGCCGGCGGACAACTCGCGCGGCTCCGGTTCCGGCTCGGCCGCGGCACGGTGAGTGTCTCCTGGGGCGAGGCCGCGTTCATCATCGGCTCGGCTCTGGTGCCGTCCGGCTGGCTGCCGCTGGCCACCTTCGTCGGCGCGGCCGGGGCCTGGCTCCTGATCTCCTGGCTCAGCGACCACCGCTCGATCGCCGACATCGTCCACCTGGCCGCCTCGCTCACCGTCGGCGCGGCCGGCGCGGCGCTGGTGTCCACCCTGGTCGGCGCCGGGGCCGGGCTCGACGACACCCGCCAGCTGGTCGGCATGGTCGCGGGCGCCTGCACCTACCTGGTCATCACCCTCGGCCTGGCCACCCTGACCCTGGCCCTGCACCGCGACGCCTCGGCCGGCCAGATCCTCGGCCGGGCCCTCAACGCCAAGATCCCGATGCTGGTCGGCAACGTGCTGATCGCCCTGCTCGGGCTCTGGGTGCTGCTCCACGAGCCGCTCTGGCTGCTCGCCTTCCCGCCCGCGCTGTGGCTGCTCCAGCGCACCTACCGGCACCACCTGGTCGCCGAGGAGGAGCGCCGGGTCTGGGCCGCGTTCGCCAAGGCCACCGCCGCGCTGCCCGGCCTGGTCGAGGCCGACGTGGTGGCGGCCGGGCTGAGCGGGGCGATGGACGTGTTCGGCGCCCGGCGGGTCGAGATCGAGCTGCGGCGGCCCGGCGGCGGGCTGCGCCGCTACTACGACGACGCCCCCGGCCAGGACGTGGCCGCCTCCGGCCTGCCCGGCCCGGTGATCACCCGGACCATGATGGTGGCCGGCGCCACCGTCGGCGAACTCACCGTCTGGCTGTCCGAGCCCACCCTGCCGGTGACCCGGGACGAGCTGGCGGTGTCCGCGTACGGCGACGCGCTGGCCGGCGCCCTGCACGACGCCGCCTCCCACGAGCGCCTGACCCAGCTCGAGGCGCGGGTCGCCCGCGACGACGTCCGCGACCAGCTCACCGGCCTGCTCAACCGGTCGGCGCTGCTCGGCGACGGCGACCGCGCGCTGCGGGCCGTCGCCCGCGAACGGCACGTCGCCCTGATGCTGCTCGACCTGCGGCGCTTCCGCGAGGTCAACGACACCCTCGGGCACCGCTCCGGCGACGAGGTGCTCACCGTCATCGCCGAGCGGATCACCGACCTGGCCCGCGAGGGCGAGCTGGTGGCCCGGGTCGGCGACGACGAGTTCGCGGTGCTGATGCCGGCGCTGCTGGCCCTCACCGACTCGGCGTCCCGGCTCCAGGAGGCGCCCAACCCGCTGCCCCAGGTCGTCCGCCGGGCCCGTGACCTGGCCGAACAGATCGCCCAGCCGATGGAGGTGGCGGGCGTACGCCTCTCCGTCGAAGCCACCATCGGCGTGGTCGTCACTCCCGCCGGCCTCGGTGACGCGGCCGAGCTGATCCGCCGCTCCGGCCTGGCCCTGCAACACGCCAAGGAGCTCGGGCTGACCGTTGGCACCTACGACAGCGCCCGCGACCTCGGCTCCACCGACCGCCTGGCCCTGCTCGCCGACCTCCGCGACGCCCTCCAGGCCACCGACCAGATCGTGCTGGCCCTCCAGCCGGCCGTCGACCTGGAAAGCGGCGCGCCCACCGGCGTCGAGGCGCTGACCCGCTGGAAGCACCCCCGGCGCGGCCACCTCTCCCCCAACGACTTCATCCCCATGGTCGAACGCAGCGAGCTGCTCGGGGCGTTCACCCGCTATGTCCTCGACCGCTCGCTGGCGGCCGCCGCGAGCTGGGCGCGGGCCGGCTTCGACCTGCCCGTCTCGGTCAACATCTCGGCCCGCAGCCTGCTCGACCCGACCCTGCCGGCCCAGGTGTCCGACCTGCTCCGCCGCAACCACACGCCGCCCGGCCAGCTGGTCCTGGAGATCACCGAGTCGGTGGCGGTCAGCGACCAGGAGGTCGTCGACGAGGTGCTTGCCGGCCTGCGGGACCTCGGGGTGCAGCTCTCGGTCGACGACTTCGGCACCGGCTACTCGTCCCTGACCTTCCTCACCCGGGTCTGCGTCGACGAACTCAAGATCGACCGCTCCTTCGTCGACGGCATGATCGACTCCCCGGCGGCCGAGGCGGCGGTACGCGGCGCGGTCGAACTGGGCGGCCGGCTCGGCGCCCGGGTGGTCGCCGAGGGCGTGGAGACGGCCGAACAGCGGGTGGCACTGCTCGAACTGGGCTGCACGGTGGCGCAGGGCTACCACTTCTGCCAGCCGCTGCCGGCCGACAAGATCGTCTACGCGCTCCGCCAGCTGACCGAGGCCGCACCCGCCAAGATCGTCCCGCTGCGCGCCGACGACGCCAGCTGAGCGCCTTCCGGGGCGCCGGCTGACGTGGGTGCCGCCGTGAGGGTCGGCCTGCGTCAGGCGGCCCCGCACGGGGTGGTGTGGCGGGTTACGCGCCCTGCTCGGCTGGCGCTGCTGCGTCGCGGCAGGCTTTGCGGGCGTTGGGCGTACCCGGAGAAGGTTTTGACCCTTGTGGGGGTAAAAGATCGACATGTGCGGACATCGCGATGAGACTTGGGATGGAGAGAACGGACGACCGGGGGGGTGCGATATGCCCGGGTTTCACAATGATGACGAGCGGGTCGCCTGGGCGATTGCGGAGTCGCTGCTGGAGAAGGCGCGGGCGATGATGCGGCAGGCTGAGTCCGCGCTGGAGCGGTTCAAACGAGGGAAAGAGATCAACCGGCAGGTCTGTGCGCGGCGCGGTATCAACGAGACCGACGCCGAGATCCGGTGGGCGGCTGACGCCCGGGCCAAGAACGCGCTGACCGACAACTCGTTTCACACCGGCCTCGCGACGATGTACTTCGGGGCCGCCAACGCCTACTACGCACGGGCGCTCTACCTGCGCAGCCGCAGCAACCTGCCGGTCTGAGACCTGCGCGCCAAGAGCAATCTGGCGGTCTGAGGGGGACGCAAAGCGCCGCTCCGGCCGGGGCGGCGGTCGGAGCGGCGCTCGTGTGAGCCTCGGGGCCGCCTGGCACGCACGGGGGACGGCCGGCCGACCCCGAGGGGTCTGTGTCCAAGGATGCGAGCGATAACTGTGATTCCGCTGAGGGCCACCGGACGAACAACTGAGAAATTGGGATGGGCTGTGCCGCGCCCGGCGCGGCGGGCAACATTGACAGGATGCAGATCAGTACGGAGACCGAGCGGAAGTACGACGTGCCGGCCGACTTCGTGCTGCCGGACCTGCCGGGGGCGGGGGACGGCGCGACGCACGAGCTGGACGCAACCTACTTCGACACGGCCGACCTGCGGCTCGCCCACCATGAGCGCACGTTGCGGCGGCGCACCGGCGGGTCGGACGCGGGCTGGCATCTGAAGACGCCGGGCCACGGCTCGTCGCGCACCGAACATCGGCTGCCGCTGGGGCGGAGCGCCGACGATGTGCCCACCGACCTGCTCAAGGAGGTCCGGGCGCTGGTCCGGGACAATCCGCTGCGGCCGGTCGCGCGGCTGCGTACCCATCGCCTCGAGACGCCCGTGCGCGACGACAAGGGCCGCACCCGCGCCCTGATCGCGCAGGACACGGTGACCGCGGAGACCGACGGGGTGGCCCAGACCTGGCAGGAGGTCGAGGTCGAGCTCACCGAGCAGGGCGACCGCAAGCTCCTCGACGAGATGGAGCGCCTCCTGCTCGCGGCCGGCGCCTCACCCGCCGACGGCCCGTCCAAGCTGGCGCGGGCGCTGGCCGGGCGCCTCAAGGCCACGACGCAACGCAAGAAGATCAAGCCGAACCCGGTTCTCGGGTACGTACGGGAGCAGCGCGAAGCCATCCTGGAACATGATCCGGGTGTCCGCCGCGGCGACGCCGAGGCCGTGCACAAGATGCGGGTCGGCACCCGCCGCCTGCGCAGCACCCTGAAGACGTTCAAGCGTTCGTTCCCGCCGGACTCCGTCGAGTTCCTCAAGGGCGAGCTGAAGTGGCTGGCCGGGTCGCTCGGCGAGGTTCGCGACGGGCAGGTGCTGGAGGGCAAGCTACTGGCCGCGGTCGAGGCCGAGGGCGAGGAGTTCGCCCCGGTGGCCGAGCGGGTCCGCGACCATCTCGACACCAAGATCGCCGAGGGCCGGCGGCAGCTCGACGACGACCTGAACGGCGAGCGCTACTACCGGCTGCTGGACGCGATCGACGGGCTCATCGCCGGCTGGGACGGCGGCGAGTCCAAGCCGATCCGCCGGGTCGGCCAGGCGCTGGACAAGGCCGACCGGCTGCTCGACGAGGCCACCCTCAACGGCCAGGACGAGCCGCTGCACGAGGCGCGGAAGGCGTACAAGCAGGCCCGCTACGCGGTCGAGGTGTTCGCACCGGGCGCCGGGAAGCCGGGCAAGCGACTGGTGAAGCGGCTGACCGACCTGCAGGACGTGCTCGGCAACCACCAGGACTCGGTGGTGGCCCGGGAGATTCTGCGCGACCTCGGCGACACCTTCGAGTACGGGGTGCTCTGGGCGCGGCAGGAACGGATTGGGTACGACACCCTGGGCGAGCTGCCGTACGTGACCCGCCTGTCCCGGAAGCGCTCGCTGCGCTCCTGGCTGGGCTAGTTAACCTCCAGGCCACCTTCCGGTCGGCGTGCGGTCGCCACGACTGGGTAGGAACCGGGTATGCAGGCGGAGGCGGAAGACAACGGCACCGAGATTCCGGACGACGGGACCACCGAGCCCTACCACGGTGCGAACAAGGCGCTCGGCGGCTACCGGGTGGCCGACGACGACGATGACGACCCGGTGCTGCTGAACGCGGACGGCACCCCGGTCGACACCTGGCGCGAGGACTACCCGTACGACGAGCGCCTCGCCCGCCACCACTACGACCACGACAAGCGCCTGCTCCAGATCGAGCTGCTCAAGCTGCAGAACTGGTTCAAGGAGACCGGCGAGCGTCTGGTGGTCCTCTTCGAGGGCCGGGACGCCGCCGGTAAGGGCGGCACGATCAAGCGCTTCATGGAACACCTCAACCCGCGTGGCGCCTCGGTGGTCGCCCTGGCCAAGCCCAGCGAGCGCGAGAGCACCCAGTGGTACTTCCAGCGCTACATCAGCCACCTGCCCGCGGCCGGCGAGATCGTGCTGTTCGACCGGTCCTGGTACAACCGGGCCGGCGTGGAGCGCGTGATGGGGTTCTGCACCCGCCAGGAATACCTGGAGTTCATGCGGCAGGCCCCGGAGCTCGAGCGGATGCTCGTCCGCTCGGGCGTCAACCTGGTCAAGTTCTGGTTCTCGGTGGCGCAGAGCGAGCAGCGGACCCGGTTCGCGATCCGCCAGGTCGACCCGGTCCGGCAGTGGAAGCTGTCACCCATGGACCTCGCCTCGCTGGACAAGTGGGACGACTACACCGAGGCCAAGGAGGCGATGTTCTTCTACACGGACACCGCCGACGCCCCGTGGACCGTGGTGAAGAGCAACGACAAGAAGCGCGCCCGCCTCGAGGCGATGCGTTACGTGCTGAACCGCTTCGACTACACCGGCAAGGATCACGAGGTGGTCGGCACCCCCGACCCGCAGCTCGTCGGCCCGGCGGCGATGGCGGTCGAGGGCGGCGACATGTCTCCCCGCGCATTCCCGCGGCTTTAGTGGTCCTAAAGACGTTGTCGGAACGCCTCTCGGGTGGTTAACGTGGCCGTACACGTGAAGGGAGGTGGTCCGAAGTTGTATAGCAACGGGACTCGTGAGGTGGCTGTCCGTTAGCCGCTGTCCTTGACAGCTTCGTCGGCTGCTTTCTGGCAGCCTGTAGTGCGTCGAGACCGTGTGGCAGCGGTGCGGCGAATTCAAGATAGCCACCCGACCCCTGGGGATCCGGCCTAGTCCGACCGGACCATGCTGCGGCGTGGAAGTCCCCAGGGGTCGCTTCTATGTCCGGTCCGGATCGGGGTGCCATGCGCGAGCTCGTCGTCCTCGGCACCGCCAGCCAGGTGCCGACCCGCTACCGCAACCACAACGGGTACGTGCTGCGCTGGGACGACGAGATCATCCTGTTCGACCCGGGCGAGGGCACCCAGCGGCAGATGTTGCACGCCGGCCTGGCCGTCACCCCGCTCACCCGGATCTGCGTCACCCACTTCCACGGCGACCACAGCCTCGGCCTGCCCGGCGTCATCCAGCGCATCTCGCTCGACCGCGTCCCACACCCGGTGGCCGTGCACTTCCCGGCCGGCGGACGGGTGTTCTTCGACCGGCTGCGGCACGCCACCAGCTTCTACGACCAGGCCGATCTGCTGGTCGAGCCGGTCGACGCGGGCTTCGCGGTGGAGACCCGGGCCGGGCGGCTCACGGCTCTGCCGCTCCGGCACGTCATCGACACGTACGGGTACCGCCTGCAGGAACCGGACTCGCGGCGGATGATCCCGGCGCTGCTGGACGCGTACAACATCCGTGGCCCGGCGATCGGCGAGCTCCAGCGCACCGGCCGGCTGGGGGCCGTGCACCTCGACGACGTGAGCGCCCCGCGCCCCGGTCAGAGCTTCGCGTTCATCATGGACACCGGCCTGTGCGACGCCGTCTACGAACTCGCCGAGGGCGTCGACCTGCTGGTCATCGAGTCGACCTTCCTCGCCGAGGACGCCACCCTGGCCGCCCAGGTCGGTCACCTGACGGCCGGGCAGGCGGGCGCGGTGGCGCGTGAGGCGGGCGTACGCACGCTGGTCCTGACCCATTTCTCGCAGCGCTACACCGAGCCGGCCGCCTTCCTCGACGAGGCCGCCGAGCAGTTCGACGGCACCATCGTGGTGGCCGACGACCTGATGCGGGTCCCGGTTCCGGCGCGGCTAGTTTCGAACGATGACGAACGTGCAGCTGCGAGCCGGACGGAACTCTGACCTCGCCGGGGTCGGCGACCTGCACTACCGCTCCCGCGCCGCCGCCTACCGCGACATCCTCCGCCCCGAGACGCTGACCTTCGGCGGCGACGGCCGTCTGAGCGAGTGGTGGACCGAACGCTGGAAATGGGAGCAGACCACCCACCGCCTGACCGTGGCCACCGCCGACGACGAGCTGGTCGGCTTCACCTACATCGGCCCGACCCACGACGACGGCGTCCTCGAGCTGTACGCCATCCACGTCGACCCGGCTCACGTCGGCACCGGCGTCGGCCGTCTGCTGATGGAGGACGCCCTGACCCACCTGGGCCCCCACGCCGTCCTCTGGGTCCTGCCCCGCAACACGCGGGCCCGCCGCTTCTACGAACAGGGCGGCTGGCACCCCGACGGCGCCTCCCGAGTGGAAACGATGGGCAACGAAAAGGTCGAACACATCCGCTACACCTTGCGCCGCCCCTAGCGGGGCCGGCAGCGGGCCGGAAGTTTTGATGGCGGGGGCGCGTGACCGTGAATGCGGGGGAACCTGGTCACGCGTCCCCGCCAACCGTGCCCGCCCAAACCGGGGGTTGCGCCTGGCCGGAGGCGCGGACCGGCGGAGGCGTGCCGGTCGTATCCGTTGTGGGCGGGTCTGGGTGCGGGAGGCCGTTGTGCTGGCGGGGCACAACGGCTTCACCGCCGTTGGACGGGGTCCCGGGGCCGAAAGGGTTCGGTCCTTGCCGGGGGACGGTCAAGCATCCCCGGGACGGTCCGTCCGCGGACTCTGGTGTGGAGTTGTGTCAGCGGAAAGAGCCTCGGTTGCGCCGGTGGCGGGTGTCGTCCACGCCGGGCATGGCGCGGATGCTGTTCAGGTCGTGCCGCAGGGTCCAGGCCTCGCGCCACGGGCGCCGGGACGCCGCCGCCGCGCGTTCGGCCAGGCGGCGTGGTGCGCAGGGCCACCGCCATCCGCACCAGACGCAGGTGCCGTCCGGGTCGGGCTCCTGGTGCCGGCCGAGCATCTGCTGCGCGTCCTGCCACAGCAGAGGGTCCACCACATCGGCCGGTGCGAGCTCAGTCCGGTCGGCTGTGACCATTCCTCCCCCTCCGTAGTTCAACGGTCGTGGCGACTTCCGTCACGACACATACAACCGCCGCCGCCCCCGCACCGATCGGACTTTCTGTGCGATTGTCCCCACGGACCGTAACTAGGCCCGTTCGCCCAGGGCGTACGGCCAGGCGACATGGACGCCGGTCAGCGCGGCGTTGACTCCGAACATGGACACCGAAGAGGCCCTCGACGCCTACAGCCGCGTGGTGACCGGTGTCGCCACCAGCCTCCTGCCGTCCGTCGCCGCCCTGTCCGTGCGTACCCCTCGCGGGGGTGGCGCCGGGTCGGCGGTCACCTTCGACGACGGCTTCCTGCTCACCAATGCTCACGTCGTCAGCGGCAGCAACGGCGGCACGGCCGCGTTCGCCGACGGCACCGACTCCCGCTTCGACCTGGTCGGCGCGGATCCCCTCTCCGACCTGGCCGTGGTCCGGGTGCATCACCCGGGCGCACCGGCCGCCCCGCTCGGCGACGCCGACAAGCTGCGCATCGGCCAGCTGGTCGTCGCCGTCGGCAACCCGATGGGCCTGGCCGGCTCGGTCACCGCGGGCGTGGTCTCCGGCCTGGGCCGGTCGCTGCCCGCCCGGGACGGCCGCCGGCTGCGGATCATCGACAACGTCATCCAGACCGACGCCGCCCTCAACCCGGGCAATTCGGGTGGCGCGCTCGCCGACTCGGCCGGCCAGGTGGTCGGTGTCAACACCGCGGTCGCCGGGTACGGGCTGGGCCTGGCCGTGCCGATCAACGAGCCGACCAGGCACATCATCGGCGAACTGCTCGCACACGGCCGGGTCCGCCGGGCCTGGCTGGGCGTCGCCGGGGTGCCGGTCCCGCTGCCGCCACCGCTGGCCGAACGCCTCGGCCAGAAGCACGGCCTGCGGGTCGTCGAGGTGGTTCCGGGCAGCCCAGCCGGCCTGGCCGGGATCTACCTGGGCGACGTGTTGGTCACCGCGGGCGGCCGCCCGACCGGCACGGTGCAGGCGCTGCAGCGGCTGATGCTGGGCCCGGCCATCGGCGCCGACCTCCCGATCACCGTCCTCCGCCGCAACGCCTTCGTCGACGTGGTCGCGATCCCCCAGGAGCTTCCATGATCACGATCGGTGGTCGCTCGCCGGAGCGTTCATAAATCAAGATCAAGAGCTGGGGATCGTAGCTGGGTGGTGGGTACGGACCGTCGCTCCCGGTACCCCTTTGTCAAGGGGTGCTGGGAGTGTGGGGTGGTTTAGGCTTGGGGTGGCGGGTTCGGGTTGTGACTTGTCCGAAGTGTCGATTTCGGGGTTGAGTCGGCCGCGCTGGATTTCAGAGTCGCCCCCGGGTGTCCTCCCGGGCCCGTCCGGGGTTGTGTCGTTGGGTGTGGTTTTGGTGGTGTCGGTGGTCATCTGTCGCCAGACGAGGTCGGACAGGCGTCGTTTGAGGGCGCGGGTGGCTTCTTTGGGTGTTTTGCCTTGGGCGAGTTTGCGTTGGTAGTAGTCGCGTCCTTCGCTGTTGTGGCGGATTTGGGCGAGGGCGGCGATGTGCAGGACCCGGTTGAGGCGGCGGTTGCCTTTGCGGGACAGGCGGTGGCGGATGTTGTCGCCGGAGGACGCGTCGATGGGTGCGGTGCCGTTGTAGGAGGCGAAGTGTCCGCGGCTGGCGAAGCGGCTGATGTCGGTGACGTCGGCGAGTAGCCGGGCGGCGCCGAGCGGGCCGATCCCGCGGAGGTTCTGCAGTCGGCTGCCGGTGCCGGCCAGGACGGCGGACAGTTGTTTCTCCGCGGTTTTCATCTTGGTGTCCAGTGTGGTGATCTCGTCGAGCAGGTCT